>JBDSLN010000430.1:0-4399 GCA_039916365.1 Vicinamibacteria bacterium | reverse complement strand
ACGCCGTTGCTGCACGCGATGTCGGCGGTGGTCACTTTGGCGCCATCAACCTTCACGCCCATCGAGGTGTCGATGGTGACGCTGCCACCCTGCAACGTCTTGGCGGACTTCAGCTTCATCACATCGGCGGCCATGACTTTGCCAGAAACGACGTGATACGTCAGCACAGCGGTGAGCTTGGCCTTGTCCTTGAGGAGAGCTTCGACCGCGCCCGCCGGGAGCTTGGCGAACGCTGCATCGGTGGGAGCGAAGACCGTGAAAGGACCAGCGCCCTTCAGGGTATCGACTAGGCCAGCGGCACCGAGGGCGGCGGCGAGGGTCTTGAAGTTTCCAGCGCCGACCGCGGTGTCGACGATGTTCTTCGGGGCATCGGCAGCCTGGACGGAGGTGCCGAGGAGGGACAGGACGGCGAGGGAGGCAAGAAGGCTTCTGCGATTCATGGTGGGTCTTTCCTGAAAAATGGGAGGGAGAAACGGGTCGCCCGACGCTCGGGCACCCCAGAACCTAGTCCCATAGATCATGTTTTGTCAAGCTATTGAGTAGTTATTGAAGTACCCGGCTTCGCTATTTCACCAGGTAGACCAACCCAATGATGAGTCCCAGCGCCACCACGACACGGCGTAGCGATTGCGGGCTGACTCGCGACGCGAAGCGTCCTCCGATAGATCCCCCGATCAGCGCGCCGATTGCCATCACCAGTGCTACGTGCCACACGACTTGTCCCGTCGTGGTGAAGTAAATGGCCGCAGCCAGATTGGCGCTGAAGGCGAGCGCCTGCTTCAGCGCGTTGAGGCGCGTGAAGGATTCGGCGATGAAGACGCCGAGGACCGCAAGCAGAATCACGCCGAGTCCCGCGCCGAAGTAACCACCGTAGACCGCGGCGAGTGCAACGGGAAGGGCAGCACGCGCCGCGTTCGACGAGCCGATCGAACTGGAACGCGTGCGGCTCAGCATCCACGCGCGGACGCGATCCTGGACCGCGAGCAACGCGGACGCAGACAGAATGAGGAACGGGACAATCGCGCGGAACACGCGGTCGCCAGACGCAAGGAGCAGCGCGCCACCGGTAGCGCCTCCGGCCGCCGCGAGAGGAACGAGAACCGACAACAGGCGCCTCTGTCCGGCGAGGTCGCGCCACTGTGCGGCGATACCGCCGATGAAGCCCGGGCAAAGGGCAACGCTGTTCGTCATATTCGCCGCCACGGGTGGAAGACCGAGCGCAGTCATCACCGGAAAAGAGATGAGCGTCCCGCCGCCCGCCACGGCATTCACCGCGCCCGCGAGCATCGCAGCGAGAAACATCAACAGATCGTCAACGCCTGGAGACACTACTGAACGATCTTAATCGTCACCTCGAGCTTGCTCTGGCCCGCGACCGCTTTGCTGGTAGCGGTGAGAACGAATCCCCGATCCTCTTCTGGACCCGTTTCGATGGAACCCGGCTTCCCCGGCGCCTTGAGACGTCCCACCGCGCGCGTGACCTCCGCGCCCTTGGGTTCGACTACCTGCACTTCGAGGGCCGGTCCCGCCTTCTCACGGTTGTTGAAGACGCCTGACGCACCCGCTGCAAAGGGAGAGTCGGACTGAAGCCTCCATTCGATCGTGCTCGGGGCTTTCAACAAAACCAGATCCGTGACGGTGAAGGTGTCCTTGCCGTCGAAGGCAAAAGTGCGCGTGTAAGAAGAGAGCGCCGCAACCTTGGGATACGCGGCGGCAAGTTCCGCCTCGATGACGATGCCCGCCCCCCTAGGCGTCACGCTCTTGATATGGATGCCATCAAAGCTCGGATACGGCGCGCCGCGCCAGACATCATGCTCGCCTTCAACACCCTGGCCCACCCCGCCGAAGGTCACGGTGTTGTGATTGCTCGCAAGAGGCAGTCCCGCGTAGCCGCTGTCGCCCGTCAGATAACGGCCGTTCGCATAGATGATGAAGCTGCCCTGATCCGGATGGGAGTGACCGCTGTCGAGCGACCACTCAGGAAGCTTGGAAAGCAGCGAGGCCACACGATGGCCTTCGGGCGGCCCGGCCTTGAACGCAAACGCCAGCGCATCCTTCTCCCAGGACGTGCGGTAGTAGAAGACGCCCATGTCCTTGAAGTGATGCTGCAGAGGAAAGGCGCTCATGGGAGCGGCCTTCATTGCGGGATCGCGCCAGAGGAGCGTCCAGTATCCCTCGAGATTGCTGTGGCCGAACGCCGCGTAGCGCTCGGCGATGGCCTGCGCTTCGGGATCCTTGAAGTGGGAGGCGACGCGGTACATCAGGTTGAAATTGCTCTGCAAGGTGCCGCCTGGAAACGCGCGTTCATAATCGCCGCCCTTCTTCGCGCGGGTGAGCGGGCCTTCCCAGATGTCGCCGAAGTCGAAGACGTTCTGCCCATCAGGCAGAAGCGCATGCGCAAGCAGGGTCTTCCAATTACGGAAGAGATCGCGATCCCAGAGACTTTCTCCCGTGGCGGTCTCCCACGCATCGAGGAAGTGGACGAGCCATGGCGTCGAGAAGATCCAGTACTCCATGCCCTCGTAGTAGTAGCCGTCGGGGCTGAGCAATTGACCCGCGCGAGAGTGATGCGCTCGCGCCAGGGCAGCCCACTTCTCCGCGTCCTTCGACTCTCCCATCAGGGCGAGCGCTGTGATGGCGAGGCCGGCGGTGGGAATGAAGTCGTGATTCTGGGTGAAGCGAACTGTCTTGCCAGGCTTGGGAAGGAAGGCGTCGTAAACCAGCCCCGCATGACGCTCAAGTGAGGTGCGGACGCGCAGACGCTCGGCCGGCGTGAAGTCGTCGTAGAGCAGGTCGTAGGCCCACCCGATCGCGTAAAGAAGATGTCCGGCGGCGAGGTCGGTGTTAGGTTTGCTGAAGGTGTAGCCCCACGGCTCATAGTCAATCGCGGCAAGCGTCCACGCTTTCGCGGCCTTCAGGTACTCCGGCTTCCTCTCGACCGCGTAGACGATGGCGGCTTCGGAGATCGCATAGGCCACGATGTTCTGTGAGCGGCGTTCCTGTGGACCGGGTGCCTGGGGCGGAGCGCCCTTGGTGGCGGCGACGTTTGCCAGCACCTTCGCCCATTCAGCCTTGTGCGTGGTCCGCGCGCGTTCGCGCAATGTCTCAAGACCAGCCTTCGTCACGAAAACACGCGGATGAACGCCGACAAGTTCCGGCTTCAGCGCGATCTTGTGCGCGAGGAGTTGATCGAAGGTCGGTATGGACGCCGCGTCCTGGGCGATGGTTGCACGCGCGGTGGTCAGAAGCAATGTCAGCGCGGCCGTCGTGAATGTGAGTTTCATGCGGTCTTTTCCCTCTCTTCGATGGAGACAGCTCCGATGCGGCCCGCGAGCCACAAAGTCACGACGAGTCCAAGCGGCCCGAGCACTCCTGCCACCAGGAACACCGGTGTGTAGCCGAAGCCATCAACGATGCGGCCGGTTCCCCAGGTGAACAGGACGCTCGCGGTGGCGGCAGCAAGTCCGCCCAAGCCAAAGACGGAACCGACAGCGCTGCTTGGGAAGAAGTCGCTCGGCAGCGTCTGAAGATTGTTCACCCACACCTGGAAGCCGAACAGAACCACCGCCATCCAGCCGAGGCAAACGTAGGCGTTGTCAGCGCGAATCGCAAGGATCCCCGCCGGTGTCAGCAGTGCGCCGAACGTCATCACGGTTTTCCGCGCGCGATCGACCGACCATCCACGTGAGATCAAAGCGCCCGAGGCGTAGCCGCCGGAGAGCGCGCCGATGCCGCCCGCGAGAAATGGCAGCCATGCCGAGAAGCCAACTTCTTTGAGACTGAAGCCACGCGCTTCCTGGAGATACGAAGGCAGCCAGAAAACATAGAGCCACCAGATCGGATCGGTGATGAAGCGCCCCATCACCACCGCCCACGTCTGTCGATAGCCGAGAAGCTGTCCCCAACTCGGACGCCAGGCGCTTGCTGTCCCGGTTGTCGCGACCGCGCCATCAAGAATGTAGGCGCGCTCTTCTTCGGTGATCCACGGATGCTGCGATGGCGACTTGAAGAAGGCAAGCCAGAGCGCCAGCCACAAGAAGCCGAGCACTCCAGTGAGAACGAAGGTCATCCGCCAGCCGTAAGCGGTCGCGATCCAAGCAATGATGGGCGGGGACAACGCTCCACCCACCGCAGCCCCTGTATTGAAGATGCCCATGCCCAGCGCGCGTTCGCGCACCGGGAACCACTCGCCCACCACCTTGGCGGCGCCCGGCCAGTTCCCCGCTTCGCCAAATCCAAGGGCCGCACGAAAGACACCGAACGATGTCGCGGTGCGCGCAGTCGCGTGAGCGAGAGCCGCAAGAGACCAAGTCACGATGGAGAACACGAAGCCCATCCGCGTTCCAATGACGTCGAAGAGACGACCCGACACCACCTGCGAGATGCCGTAGAACACCAG
>JBDSLN010000429.1:0-5174 GCA_039916365.1 Vicinamibacteria bacterium | reverse complement strand
TGGCGGCCTGACGGATCAGGCGGGTCTGTTCCGATTTACGAACCGCCGGAAGAGCCGCTGCGACGTAGGTCCCGTCTCCCCGTCGCACCTCCAGCAGTCCCGCGCCCACGAGCCGTTGATAGGCCTTTGAAACCGTGGCCGGGTTAATACGCAGGTCGGTTGCCAGTTCCCGTACCGACGGGACAGGGTCGCCGGGGACAAGCGAGTTCGAAGCCAGAAGGCGTCTGACGCCTTCTTCGATCTGGCTCCAGATGGGCCTTGGATCGGTGGGTTGGACCGGGATGCGATTGGCCCAGGGGTCGGTTCGGGGAGGTGTCATTGTTGGCTCACTGTAGCGGTACACTAATACACTCAACGGAACCTGTCAAGGATTTGTTCGCTTGTTTTTTTCTGCCCTTTCGTTGACGGCCCTGATAAGCGCTCCTACACTCGACGTGAAGACATCGGATACTTAACCTCTTGAACTGCCCAGGCTGCACAACCGTCGTGCCCGCGGGGGCAAAGTTTTGTCCGGGTTGCGGAGGGGGGGTCCGGCAGGCAACGGGGGCCGGGGATGCGCTGCGTGACCGCCTGCAGTCGGCGCTCGACGACTCATTCCATATTGAGCGGTTACTCGGTCGTGGAGGGATGGGGGCGGTTTACCTCGCTCGCGAACCGGCGCTCGACCGCCTCGTCGCCATCAAAGTCCTGCCTCCGGAACGCGCCCGATCTTCCGACCTGCGCGAGCGATTTCGGCGGGAGGCACGGACAGCCGCACAGCTCTCACACCCGAACATCGTTCCCCTGCTGACCTTCGGCGAAGACGAGAATCTGATGTACTTCGTGATGGGTTACGTCGAGGGAGAGGCCCTCTCCTCAAAGGTTCAGCGGGAGGGGCGGCTCCAGACCGCGGAGGCGGTTCGCGTCCTTTGCGAGCTGGCGGAGGCTCTGAGCTACGCCCACGGCCGCGGTGTCGTCCACCGAGACGTGAAGCCTGAGAATATTCTCCTTGAGGTCCCGAAAGGTCTCGTGCGACTTACGGATTTCGGAGTTGCCAAGGGGCTCTCGGCGTCGTCGTCGCTCACGACCGAAGGAGCGGTTATTGGAACGCCCCATTACATGTCCCCCGAACAGGCGTCGGGCCGCTCGGATGTGGATGCGCGGTCGGACATCTACTCGATGGGTGCTCTGGCCTTTACACTGTTCACGGGTCGGCCCCCTTTCGATGGACGCAGCGCGAGCGAGATACTGCGACAGCACCTGAGTCAGGAGGCGCCCCGCCTGCGCGAGAATAGTCCTGAGCTTCCGGTGGCGCTCGACGATGCGGTGCGGCGATGTCTCGCCAAGGAGCCCGCGGCCCGTTGGCCGTCGGCGCTCGATTTCAGGAAGGCGCTTCTTTCTGCTGGTGATTCGTGGTGGAGTTCGCTACTGCGCCGCAACTGGACGTCTCGGGCCTCGCCCTCCTCATTTTCTTCGGCGGAAGCAACGTCAACACCGATGCCCACATCGCCGGCGGAGTTTCTGGCCGCCGCCGAGGAGATCGCGGCAAGGCCCTGGGCCGCCCCTTTCGCCGATAGGCTGCGCGCCACGGCGGCGCGCCTCGCGCGGGAGGCGGGGGTGCTGGACCGAATCATCCTCGGGCTGCAGGCCGCCGCGGATCCCGTCGATTTACGACGAGCGGAAAAAAAGATCGGATTGTTGCGAACCGTGGTCGAGCCTGCGCCCGAAGTGATCGAAACCATTGACGCACTGATTCGTTTCAAAACCGCGGCGCAGAACGCGGCGACGAGACTGGACGAAGCGAAGCTTGGGCGAACGTCGGTGCTAGCGAGCCTGCGTCGACTCTACGGCGCGGCCCGACGGCTGGGAGCGGAGAAAAGCAACCCCCAGGCGGCGGCAGACTTTGACGCCGCGTGTCAGGGGGCGGTTGCGGTGGGTAGAACTGCCATTGCCGCCGACGAAGGCAGCGAGACGCTCGGCCGATAGCCGATGTACCCATAGCCTCGGTTAGTCAGATTCCAAGCGGCCGTCGAAACCTCTCGACCCAGCGCTCACCGCCGCGTGATCAATTCCTTGATCGTGTTCTGAGCAGCCAGACTCTCCGGACGAATCTTCGGCGCTAAGCTCGACGCGTCCGCTCGCAAGCCAATCGCGGACAGGAGGACTCTCATGCGCCTTTGGACTCAAGCGGTGCGTCAACTCTTTCGCTCGCCGGGATTCGTTGCGGTAGCCGCCATCGCGCTTGCGCTGGGCATCGGTTCCACCACGACGATCTTCAGCATCGTGCGCGCCGTGTTCCTGCGCGGTCTTCCCTACGCGGATGCAGGCGCACTGGTGCAGTTGCGTTCGTCCGTGCCGGAGCAGCAGATCATCGGCGCCGGCTTCTCGTATCCGCGGTACGAAGCGGTTCGGGATCGTCAGACCGTTTTCAGCCAGCTTTCGTACGCGGCGTTCACCGCGTTCACATTGACCGCGAGTCAGGGAGATCCCGAGCAGGTTCAGGGAATCCAGGCGGCCGCCGACTATCTCCCGGTGCTTGGTCTGACACCCGCGCTCGGCCGGGGCTTCAGCGCGGAAGAAGACCGGCCAGGTGGCCCAGACGTCGTGGTGCTCAGCGACGGTCTCTGGCAGCGGCGCTTCGGAGGGAGGCAGGACATCCTCGGGCAGTCGATCAACCTCGATGGGCGCCCGCACACCATCATCGGTGTCATGCCACGCGCCGCCAGTCAGTTCCCTCTGAATCAGATCGGCGTGTGGACGCCGCGTCCCCAGGAAGTGTCGTTTCTGGTGCGGCAACAGATCGATGGGGGTGGATTCTTCTTCGCCGTGATCGGACGATTGAAGCCGAGCGTCACCGTCGAGGCTGCGCGTGTTCAGATCGGTGAGATCGCGCGCTCGTACGCGACCACTCACGCTTCAAACGCCGACGCCAAGTCGTCCGCTGACGTGGACTCGCTGCTCGACGCCGCGGTTGGCGATCAGCGACAGACTTACATTCTTCTCTTCGCCGCCGTGGCCTGCCTGCTGCTGATCGCGAGCGCGAATGTCGCGAATCTGTCCCTCGCGCGTTACGCGGCGCGACGGAAGCAGATCGCCATCCGCTACGCCCTGGGCGCGGGAAGGCTCCATGTCATGGCGGAGATGGTGGCGGAGAACATCGTGCTGGCGCTCTTCGGAGGAGGGATAGGCGTGGCCCTCGCCAAGGCCGTCCTCGGCTTCGTCAAGCAGTGGGCGGGGAATCGCATCCCTCGCGTCGAGGAGATCTCACTCGATCCCGCCGTCCTGCTCTTTGCGTTCGGCGTTTCGATTCTGACCGGCGTCGTCCTGGGGATTCTGCCTGCGTGGCAATTGGCGAAGCCGGACCTGACCGACGCGCTGAAGGAGAACAGCCGCGACACGTCGGGCGGGCGCAAGGGAAGCCAGACGCGATCGATTCTTCTCGTGACCGAAGTGGCGGTGTCGTTCGTTCTCCTGGTCGCCGCGGGACTGCTGGTCTCGAGCTTCATGAAGATCCAACGCGTCGATCCGCGCTTCCGGGCGGAAGGCGTGCTGCTTGCGGGTGTGGCGCCGCCGGGGACGCGGTATCCGGATCGCAGCGAAGCGCTCGTCCAGTTCTACGCGCGGCTGCTCGAACGCGCGCGCGCCCTTCCCGGAGTGACGTCCGCCGCGATCGCCGATTCGCCGCCACTCGCAGGCGGTGGACAATCGCCCTTCGCGGTCGTCGGCCAGGCGATTCCGCCGCTCGGAAAACAGCCGTTGGCGTTGCGTCACATTGTGAGCGACGGCTTCTTCAAACTGATCGGAGTCAGTATTACGCGCGGACGCGACTTCGATGGAACGGACACGCGCGAAAGCCGGCAGGTCATCATCATCAACGAAACGATGGCGAAGCACGCGTTTTCAGGTCGTGACCCCATCGGCGAGCAGCTCGTCACCGGAATGCTGCAGAAGCAGGCGGAAGTGGTGGGCGTAGTGTCAGACGCGCGCTCGATCGATCTCGCGGCCGCGCGCATTGCCGAGATGTTCTATCCAGTCTTTCAACGCCCCGAGGGCTTCAGCAACATCATGGTGAAGACAAACGGCGAACCGCTCAGCCTTCTGCCCACGGTGCGTCAGGCCCTGGCCCAGGTGGATGGCGAACTGCCCCTGAATAACCCGGTCGCTTACACCACGGTGATTGAGCGCAACACCGCGGTCCGGCGCATGATCATGACTCTGCTGTCGTCCTTCGCCACGGTGGCGCTGCTGCTCGCGATGTTCGGGGTCTACAGCGTCATGGCCTACGGTGTGGGCCAGCGGACCAGCGAGATCGGTGTGCGGATGGCGATGGGAGCCCTCCCAGGCCAAGTGCAGGGGATGGTGGTCAAGCAGGGGTTGCGACTCGCCATGATCGGCGTGGGTGCTGGGATCATCGGTGCGCTGGTCGTGACTCGCGCGATGCAGTCCCTGCTGTTCGAGACCCCCGCCGCCGATCCTCTGATCTATCTGGCGATCGCGGCACTTTTGACCAGCATCGCGGCTTTCGCCTGCTGGCTCCCCGCAAGGCGCGCCGCGCGTGTGGATCCTCTGGTCGCGTTGCGCGGCTAGCTCGCCTATATCCGCTTGAGCGCGCCGCGGTCGATCTTGCCGAGATGCGTGCGCGGCATGGCATCAAGAACCACGATCTGTCGCGGCGCCTTGTAAGGCTCAAGTCGCTCCAGAGTGAAGGCGCGCAGTTCCTCGACAAACGGAACACGCGCGCTGACCTCACAGGCTCGGGCCACGACGTACGCCCAAGGCTTCACAAGACCCTGTGCATCCGGAATGCCGACGACCGCCACTTCCGACACGTTCGGATGCTGCTGAAGACAGTTCTCCACTTCGGCGGGAGCGAGCCATCGTCCGCCCACTTTCAGCATGTCGTCATCGCGACCGCAGTAGTGGAAGAAGCCATCTTCGTCCTGGCGCACCATGTCGCGCGACGCGTACCACTCGCCGCGGAAGACCTGCTGGGTCTTATCCATCTCATGCCAGTACGCGATCGCGCGAGATCCGCCGCGCACCCAGAGAAAGCCGGTTTCGCCTTTGGGAAGTTCGTTGCCGTTGTCATCGCAGACTCGAACGTCGAATCCGGGAACTGCTTTGCCGAGACTCCCCGGGCGAACGCTTTCGACGGTGTTGGTCAGGAAGATGTGCCACATCTCGGCCGTGCCAAG
>JBDSLN010000428.1:0-6614 GCA_039916365.1 Vicinamibacteria bacterium | reverse complement strand
GCACGTCCTGCACGATGCCCGCGACCTTGGCCGCGCGCAGACGAACCATCTTGTCGTGATTCGCGGGCTCGTAGTTGATGTTGCCCGTGACGTCCTGTTTCTCGAGACCGCCGATCCGATGTTCAAGCCCCGGTGTGCCGGGCACCGCCCAAGGTCGAGCCAGGGTTTCGGGATTGCGGAGGAAAGGCTTGAATCCCTCGGGATCCGTGCGGAACGTGGTGGGAAACGACGGCAGCTCCTCGGGAGCCGGCACGCGCCAGGGCTCGGCGCCGTTCGCAAGATATCCATCGGAGAGAATGATCACCGGCGTCATGTATTTGAGCGCGATGCGCGACGCTTCCAGGGCGATCCAGAAACAATCGCCGGGCGTCTGAGGAGCGAGGACCGGAAGGGGCGCCTCGGAGTTGCGGCCGAAAAGCGCCTGAAAGAGGTCCGCCTGCTCCGTCTTGGTAGGAAGGCCAGTAGAGGGGCCGCCGCGCTGGATGTCGCACACCACCAGCGGCAGTTCGACGGAGATCGCGAGGCCGATGGCTTCCATCTTGAGCGCCATGCCGGGGCCGGAGGTCGTCGTGGTCGCGAGGCATCCACCGTAGGACGCGCCGATCGCGGAGGTGACCGCGGCAATCTCGTCTTCCGCCTGAAAGGTCACGACGCCGAAGTTCTTATACATCGACAGTTCGTGGAGGATGTCGGATGCGGGGGTGATGGGATACGACCCGAGGAAGAGGGGGAGGCCGCTTCGCTCCGAGGCGGCGACCAGTCCCATCGCGAGCGCGTTGTTGCCCGAGAGATTTCGATAAGTGCCCGGCTTCAGCTTCGCCGGCGGGACTTCGTAGGCCGCCGTCTGGTAAGCCTCGGTTGCTTCGCAATACGCGTGGCCCGCGCGCAGGGTCAGCTTGTTGGCCTCGGCGATCTGACCCTTGAATTTGGTGTCGATCCAGCGCAGCGTTCCGTCCATCGATCGGCCGAACAGCCAGTAGCACATACCGAGCGCGAAGAAGTTCTTCGAGCGATCGACGGACTTGGTGTCGAGCCCGACCTCCTTGACCGCGGCCTTCGTCAGTTTGAGCAGGTCGACGGGGAACACGCGATAACCGGCGAGCGAGCCGTCTTCGAGGGGATTCGACGTGACCTTGGCCTTCTTGAAATCGACTTCCGTGAAGCTGTCGGAGTTGACGATCAGGATCCCACCGGTCTTGAGGTCGGCCAGGTTCGTCTTGAGCGCGGCGGGGTTCATGGCGACCAGCACGTCCACCGTGTCACCCGGGGTGAAGACCTGCGTCGACGAGAAGTTCACCTGAAAGCCGGAGACGCCCGGCAGGGTGCCTTGCGGTGCGCGGATCTCGGCCGGAAAGTCAGGGAACGTCGCGAGGTCGTTGCCGAAGAGGGCGGCGGTGTTGGTGAACTGACTACCCGTCACCTGCATGCCGTCGCCCGAGTCGCCGCAGAAGCGGATGACCGCGCTTGCAAGACGTTCGCGAGAACCCGCGCTCAAGGGTTGAGGAGGCGCTGCTGCGGTGGACATTGGAAAATCCCTCCGGGAGGATCGAAGGCTGGGAGTCTACGCTTGCCCTCCCCGCCGCAGCGTCTGCGCCGCCCGACTTGCCGGCCGGAGGCTGCGCCTGATTCTGGATTCTTACCGGATCCAGCCGCGACGTCGGTAGACGATGATGCCGAGACGTTCGTGGATGATGGCGCCGAACGCGCGTAGTCGGTCTTCCGGGTAGTCAAAGTTCTGATAGTCGAAGCTGGTTTCGAGCGCCGGCGTCGCCATGACATCGAGACCCTGAGCCTCGAGCATCGCGGCGGCGCGGAAGGTGTGAGTGGGAGATGACGTCACGATGATGCGATTCAGGCCCCGCTCCTTCAAATACGTCGCGGCTTTCACCGTCTCGTCACGGGTGTTGCTGACGGGTTGCAGGACGACAAGCTCCACGTCGGGACGAAAGCGTTTCAACATGGCCGCTACGAAGGTCCGCTGATCGGCGTAGGGATATGGAAGTTCCGTGATCATCAGACGCGGCGCGAGTCCATCCTTGACCAACTCAAGCCCTCTGAACAGGCGCGCCAGCTGAACGGACGTGGGGTCGCCATCGGTCTGCATGCGACTGGCGAGGACCAGCACCGCGTCCGCGGGACGGAGAGTGTCGCTGCGAATCAGTCCCGGCAGGAGCAGGCGACTGACCGGACCGTACGACACCGCGATCCAGAGAAGTGCCAGTGCCGCGGTGGTTGCGTAAAGCAGTTTGCGAAGACGGGTGGCGCCGCAGACCGCTCCGATTGCCGCGCCCATCACAAGCAGAATCGACCGATCTCCCCAGAAGGACACCAGAGTGGTGAGGTCGAGATCGCGCGAGAGCAGTCCCGCGATCAAGCCGACGAGCGCGCCCGTGCCCGTCTGCTCGCGTCGCGTCATCATTTCTTCGAGGCCTTCTTCTTCGCGCGGAACCCAAGCTGATTCACCACCACGCGTTCGTGTCCGTCCGATGGCTTGTTCTGCACGCCGCCTTCCGCTTCGATGTAGAGGGTTGTCGACCCTCCGCCATCCAGGTTGATAGCGTCAACGACTCCTTCGCGAAGGAAGATCTCGGTCATTTCCGGGCCGGTGAACCCGAGTGCCGCGGGCCGCCGGCCGTCGGCCACCAGAATCATGAGGGTGCCGTCTTTCTTGAGGCCAAGCGCGGTCCGCGGATGACGCACGGTGGCGAAGCCCTCGGCCGGAGTGATCGCTTGGGAGTTCTCGAGCAGACGTGGTCGACCCGAGACCGCCGCCACGAGTCCGATGGAAGGCGACAGCGCCCCGTCCTTCCGAAGCCTGCCCGTGAAGATCGACATGCGCCCGTCGCGGAAGAAGGCCATCGTCATCGGACAGCCTTCAGAGACCTTCGTCCAAAGACGGCCGTCCCCGGCTGTGATGCCGCAGCTTGCCGTCTTTGTGAAGAAGTTCGCGTTGATCGCGATCTGCGCGCCGACCTTCCTGGCGAAGTCGGACACGATCGACCACGCGCCGTCTTCATCGGTGCTGATGGGCTCCATCGCGCGCGGCGCGACGCTCACCAGGTGATAGTCCTGTGAGTCGTCGGTGCGATGGATGTGAATCACCCCCGGATAAGGCTTCGTGGTTTTCTCGGCAGCCACGCCGCGCCCGCCGGCGGCGAGGCTCGTGCAGAGGATCAGGAGTTGGAGCGATAGGGGTTTCATCGAAAGGGGCTTCAGAAGGACCGCCAGTTTATGGGTAACGTCGGAGGATGCGCGATCTCGTCCTGGCCTCGGCTCTTCTTCTCCTCGCGACGCCTTCTGCGATGGCCCAGCCGGCCCTGGTCAAATATTCCGTCGCCTTTCCGACTGCCGAAGGCGCGGCTTTGCGCAAGGCGCGCATCGTGATGACCCTGCCCATGAACGCGCCGCTGACCCAAGCGCAGTTCATCATCCCCCGCGCCATTCCGATGGGATACGGGCGTCAGATGTACGACGACTTCGTTTCGGGGGTGACTGCGAAATCGCGCACCGGGGTCAGCGCCCTCGTCACGCGCGAGCAAGGTCCGCGTTGGGCCATCACGGCGTCTGGTACTTCCGAGTCGATCGCGACCATTGAGTACGACGTGGATCTCGTTCAGATGGAGGCGGAGGTTCTGGCGGGTGGCGACTCGTCTCGCATCCGACCTGACTTCATTTCTCTGATCGGCTACTCGCTGTTCGGCTACGTGGAGGGCCTCGAATACCGGACGATCGAACTCACGATCATGCCGCCATCGAGCTATGCCGACTGGCCGGTGCTCTCGACCCTCGCGCCCTCGGCTCCCGACAGGAACGGCCCGCAGACGGTGCGCGCGCCGAACTTTTACGGTCTCGCGGATTCCCAGGTGTGGCTGGGCAAGGGTTTCACCGTCACGAAACTCAAAGGGTCGCCGGATCTTTTCCTCGCGGTGCATTCTGAAGGTCCCTACGACGGGGAGGTGATGACGCCTCTCGCCGAGCAGGCCTACGACGCGATGACCCGCTATTTCGGCAGCACCCCGTTCTCCCACTTCACTTTGCTGTTCGACTACCTGACGCCGGTTTCTCCGCGCCACACCTACGGATTCAGCATGGAGCATATGGAAAGCGCCACCTTCGGCGCGCTCGCCAACCGTGCACTCACCGCGTCGTCGACGGACCTTGAGAAGACGCCGTGGCGCTACAACGTCGCGCACCACCTGGCGCATGCATGGACCCCGAAGCGTTCATACGGAGAGGGCTATTTCCCTTTCAGATGGGAGCTCGCACCGCTCATCGACAGCATCTGGTTCGCTGAGGGGTTTGGGCAATTCGCGGCCGCCGACGCGCTTTCCGAAGTTGTCCCTCCCTCCGAGGACGGCACGTCCTATCGCGAGCGTCTGGTGGACGCTCGCTTCCGCGATGCGTTGAAGACCATGCCTGTATTCCTGAAAGAAATGCCGTTGGTTGAACTCTCACGCGTCGCGTCCACCGTCTATTCGGAGGACTTCCGTACTGGCCGCACGGTCTTCGCCCGCGGCGGAATGATGGCCTACGAAATGGACCAGAAGATCCGTGCCGAAACGAGGGGCAGCAAGGGCTTGCGAGACGGCTTGCGAGCCCTCATGGCCTGGTCGGCCAGGGAAAAGCGCGGCTTCCGGATTGACGAATTGCCCACCATCTTCAAGGCCGGCACGGGTGTCGACACCCGCGACGTCATGGACCGTTGGCTCGCTCCCCTGAGGTAGCGACCTCCCCAACAACGCCCGCTCGTCTCCGGCCCGCCTGTCTCAGGATGACAAGATGAATGCTCATCCATGGCCTCTTCCCTGTTCGTTCTCCTCGTAGCGTTCTCTCGGTTTCTTCAATCGTATTCGCCCACTCTGACTTCCTCGCCGCAGGCCACCCACTCCGCGAGTCCGTCACCTTTACCTCCCGCAACCCCGACTCCGCACGCGTCTCCGAGCTCGATGCCCGCTGGGTCGGAGGTCGCCGCACCCGGCGTTTCAGTGATGGGTTCGTCTCCCGAGCTCGCCGAACTGATGGCTCAGGCTGATGCGCACTTCGCGCGTCGATCGTTAAGCGCCGTGGACAACGTCGCGATGAAACGGGAGGTCGATGAATCCATCGTTTTCTATCGCAGAGCGTCGGCGCTTGCTCCCGGCGACTTTGAGATTCTGACCAAGCTCATGCGCGCGCTCCATTTCCGCGGCGCCTACACGGGAGCGTCGATTGAAGAGAAGAAGGTGCTTTTCGAGGAGGGGCGGAAGCTCGGACAGGACGCAGTGGACAAGGTCGAGGCCGCCGCCAAGGCGGCCAGGGGGATGTCGCGCATTGAGAGCCTTCGTCTCGTGAAAGGTGCGCCGGGCCTGTATATCTGGACGGCTGGCCACTGGGGGGAGTGGGCGCTGGTACGAGGCAAGATGGCGTCGGTGAAGAGCGGCATCGCAGGCCGGCTGCGCGACCTCTCCCAAACCGTGATCGACCTTGATCCTCTGTTCGAGGATGGGGCGGGCTATCGCCTGCTCGGCCGGCTTCATGCAGAAGCGCCGAGAATTCCTTTCATCACCGGATGGGTCTCGCACGACAAGGGTGTCGCGTTGCTGGGCAAGTCGTATCGGGCGAATCCGCATCATCCCGTGACCCTGTACTTCCTCGGTGAAGCGATCCTCGATTACGAGCCCGAGAAGCGAGCCGAAGGCCTTCAGATGCTGGAGCAGTGCGCGGCGCTTACCCCGCGTCCCGACACGGCTCTGGAAGACGCCCGCTACATCCACATGGCCGCAAAGCGAATAGAGAGTGAAAAATCCGGATCCTGAACGTTGCGGAAAAGCCGCGCACGACGCGCCGCCCGCGATGTAGCCTTCAGGTCCCGGCCGATGCCTTCCGATTTTCTCGTTGAAGGCGGACAACATGTCCGCATGCGCGATGGTGTCTCGCTCGCAATCGATGTCTACTGGCCGGCGCACGATGGCTCTCCTCTGCCGGGCCGCTTTCCGGTTCTGCTCGAGCGCACGCCGTACGGGAAACGCCGGGCCGTCCTGAATCAGACGGGCGAGTGCTTCGCGCGTCACGGCTACGTTGTGGTCATGCAGGACGTTCGCGGCCGCTTCGATTCGGAAGGTGACTGGTACTTCCTTGACGAACACGAAGGCCCCGATGGCTTCGACACGATGAAGTGGATTCATGAACAGCCCTGGTGCGATGGGAACATCGGCACTCTCGGCCTGTCGTACAGCGCCAGCACCCAGCAGGCGCTGGCGGTTCTGAACCCGCCGGGCCTCCGCTCTCAGTTCATCTCCGATGGCGGCTTCGACTACTTCCATCGCACTGTCCGTCACTCCGGAGCGTTTGAACTAGGCGTGATGCTCCCGTACGTGGTGCGGATGGCGCGCGAGGGACAGGACTTGGCGAAGGACGAGAAGGCCCGCGCCGAGTTCGAGTCGGAGCTGGATGGACTGCGTCCCTGGCTCGACGAACTACCGCTGCGCAAAGGCGAGTCGTTCCTCCGTCACGCGCCTCACGAAGAACGGTGGTTCTTCGACATGTTAACGAAGAGTCGTCGCGACGCCTTCTGGACGCAGCCGATGCTCAGCCTGCGCGACCACGCCGCCGACTATCCCGACATCCCCGTTTTC
>JBDSLN010000427.1:0-5278 GCA_039916365.1 Vicinamibacteria bacterium | reverse complement strand
CGGCCGTGGGCGTGAGCGACTGGCATCGGGGCGACACGCCGATCGGTCAGCCGAGTGTCCGTGTCTTCGCACCTGAGCTTTCGACCAAGGCGATTCTCAACGGCCTTCGCGCCGGCCGCGTGGTCGTCATGATGGATGCCACCACGGCGCCGCCCTATGTTCATCTCACTTCAGGCGCGAAGGAAGCGAAGATCGGCGACACCCTGGATGCTGTTCCCGGCGATGGCTACACCTACTCCGTGTCCGTTGAAGGCAAGCTCTACGAAGGTGCCTCGGTGGAGTTGTACTGGAACGGCGAACGCGTCGGTCTGATGCCGCTCGTTTCGGGCAAGGCGCGTTTCGAGCGATTCGTCTCGACGAGTGGGTATCTGCGTGCGCACATCGTTTCGGCGGCCGGCGCACCTCTCGCCATCATCAATCCCATCTGGATCAAGACAGCCGCACGCTGATGCTGAAGAGGAAGACGGTCGGCGCGCTGGTGATGGCGGCGACCCTTCTCTTTGCGAGCGTTCGCGGCCAGGCGCAAACGGACGGCGAACTCGTCACGCCCATCCGCATCGGTCGCGCGGATGCGCCCCTCGTCATCTCAATGTGGGCGCAGCAGGAGTACTCCCACCTCGCCGCGCGCACGGATATGGCCGCAGCGTTCCACGGCATCTTTCTGGATTGGGCGAAGTCGCATCCCGGTGTCCGCGTTGACATTTCGGTCATGCCCGCGCTGGAGCTGCACAAAGCCAAGCTCCTGATGGCGGCGGCTAACGGCCGTCTCCCCGATGTCGCTTCGATCGACAGTTTCTGGGTTCCACTCTTCATGGCCGGTCATCAGATCCAGCCTCTTGATCCCTACTGGCCCGCCGATGATCGCGCCGACTTCCTGCCTTTCACCATCGACACCTTGTCCGACAGCGGTGGGCATGTCTATGGCATGTGGCACGGAACCGATTGCCGCGTCCTCTATTACCGCAAGGACCTTGTCCCCAAGCCTCCTCAGACCTGGGACGAACTCATCGAAGCCGGAAGCCGCATCGCGCGCGAGAAGAAGATCTCCGGCTACATCTTCAACGCGGGACGCTGGGAAGGCTCGGTCTTCGATCACCTTCCGATGTTCTGGGGTCAGGGCGGCGAGCTGGTTGATGACGCCGGCGCGCCCATCTTCGGTTTGCCACCCAATCGCGACAAGATGGTCCGCGTTCTTCAGTTCATGCGCGACGCGGTCGTGAAGGGCGCGTCCCCGAGTTCGGTGCTCGCGAACAACGACTACCAGCAACTCTCCTCCGCTGCGATTGCTGGAGACACCGCGATGTTCCTTGGTGGAAGCTGGCAACTCCGCGATCTCGAGCCAACCATGACCAAGGAGCAGTTCGCGCTTTGGGACATAGCACCCATTCCCCAGCGTGAGGCGGGTGTCGTCTCCACCGGTGCCGGCGGCTGGATCTGGGTGAGCTTCGCGAAGGAGTCGGCGCGCGCCAAGGCCGCGGCCGAACTGATCCAGTACATCGAGCAGACGAAGAACGTCGGATTGATCAGTCAGCTCGCGCATCAACTTCCCGCGCGTCGTAGCGTCTACGAACAGTTCCCGTTTTTCCGCGAAGATCCGTTCCATGCCCGCTTCGGCGAATGGTTGGTGAACGCCCGCGCGCGTCCCGCGGTGTTGATTTATCCGACGATCTCCGAGCAACTTCAACTCGCGATCGGCTACACCGTGGCCGGCGACAAGACCGCTGAAGAGGCCGTCGACGGGGCGTGGCAGGCCGTGTTGAAGGTCGCGGAGCGGCAGAAGCTGGGGGCGACCACGCAAGTCGCCGCCTTCGATCCGTGGGTCGTGGCCCCGGTCGCGCTCACCCTGCTCCTGTTTGGCCTTGCGTTGTTCGGGGTCTGGCGGCAGAACCGCGCCCTCGTGATCTGGTTGGCACCCGCGGTGGCGCTCGCCACTGCGTTCCTGCTCTATCCGATGCTGGAACTGATCCGCCTCTCCGTTACAAATGCGACAACGGAAGGTGCTGCTTACAAGTACACCGCGTCGAGTCTGACGTCCGTCGCGACTGATCCCGAGTTGCCAGGGATGCTTGTGGTGACGCTGATTTTCGTCACGGCCTCGGTGCTGTTGCAGTTGCTCATCGGACTGGCCCTCGCGGTTTTGATCGACGCAGCGCGGCGTCGCGGAACCAGCGGAACGTTGTTTGCACGCACGGCCGTGGTCAGCGCCTGGGTGATCCCGGGGGTCTTGATCGGTGTGTTGTGGCGCATTCTGCTGATGGAGAATCGTGCAGGTATCGCCAACTATCTCGGGTCGATGGTGGGTCTGCCTGCCATGCCGTTTCTGTCGTCGGGATCGTTCGCGCTTGCGTCGGTCGTGATCGCGAATGTCTGGCGCGGTTCGGCCTTCAGCATGATTCTCCAGTTTGCCGGGCTGATGCGCATTCCCAAGGAGCTTCACGAAGCGGCAGACCTCGAAGGCCTCACCCGTACCCAGCGACTGCGCTGGCTGATCCTGCCGCAGCTCAAGCCGATCCTCGCGTTAAACCTCGTCCTGATCACCATCTCGACCCTCAACACATTCGATCTGATCCTGCCGCTCACCGGAGGTGGCCCGGCCCGTCAGACCGAAGTGATCGCGCTCTACATGTACCGCGCGGCGTTCTTCTCGCTGGAAGCGGGCCGGTCTGCCGCGATCGCGACCGTGATGCTGGCGGTCAATCTTGCGCTTGCCTTAATCGCGGTTCGCGTCATGCGTCGGCAGGCAGCGTCATGAAGAAGGGGAACGATCGCGGCATCCAGTTGCTGCTGGCGCTCGCCGCCGCGGCCTTCCTGCTACCTCAGCTCTGGCTCTTCTCGCTTTCACTGAAGACCAAGGCACAGGTTTACGAGTATCCGCCGCACCTGATTTCCGACGGCGCGTCGCTGCGGAACTACGCAACCATCATTGAGAAGACGCAGATCCCGTTCTATCTATGGAACAGCGCGCGCGTCGCTTTGCTCGCGACGGCGTTCACGCTTCTGCTCGGTGTGCCCGCCGCGTACGTCCTGTCGCGGGAACGCTTCAAGCAGCGCGACTCGCTCGTCTTCATCTTTCTCGCCGCACAAATGGTCTCGCCTTTGATCCTGCTCGTTCCCATCTACGGGATGGTCGCGAAGCTTCACCTTCTCGACACCCACGCTGGCTTGATCCTCGTTTACGCGGCGATCCAGATTCCGTTTACCGTCGTTGTCCTCAAGAGTTTCTTCGACGGCTTGCCGACCTCGTTGTTCGAGGCCGCGCGCATGGATGGATGTTCGCGGTTCGGAGTCTTCCGCCTGGTCGCGCTGCCTCTGCTCGGCCCTGGCCTTGCTTCCGTCGCGATCTTCAATCTGGCCGCCTACTGGTCCGAGTTCTGCCTGGCGCTGGTTCTTCTCGACTCGCAATCCCGCTTCACCATTCCCATCGGTCTATTCAGTTTCCAGAGCGGTTATGAAACCGAGTGGCATCTGGTGGCGGCGGCAAGCTTCATCGGACTGCTTCCAGTCCTCATTGCATTCATCGTGCTCCAACGCTTCTTCGTCGCGGGCCTCACCGCCGGTGCCACGAAAGGATGAGGTTTTCTTGACCAAGGCGCTTCCCACTCACGTTCACGTCATCTCCCACACGCACTGGGATCGCGAGTGGTATCTGACCCGCGAGGACTATCGGCTGCGCCTGATCGATCTTGTCGACGGCGTGCTGGACCGCATGGATCGTGAGCCGGAGTTCACGTACTTTCATCTCGACGGCCAGACCATCGTGCTTGAGGACTACCTTGAAGTGCGGCCCGATCAGAAGGAGCGTCTGTCGCGGCGGATCGCGGAGGGGCGTCTGTTGGTCGGGCCCTGGTACGTGATGCCGGACATGTTTCTGGTGAGCGGGGAAGCGCTCGTTCGCAACCTATCCCTCGGTCATCGAATCGCCGAGTCCTTCGGCAACGTGATGCGCGCAGGCTACACGCCGGATCCCTTCGGCCATGTCGCCCAGATGCCGCAGATCCTCGCTGGTTTTGGTCTCGACAATGCGGTTCTGTGGCGCGGCTTTGGCGGCCCGCGCGCCGAGTACGTGTGGGAAGGTCTCGATGGGACGCGTGCCCTCTTGATGCATTTGCCGCGCGAGGGGTACTGCAACGCCTTCCGCCTGCCCCTGCTTTCCGATGCCTTACGAGCCAGCGCCGCGTCCGCCGTGATTGAGGCGGAAGTTGCGCGCTCCTCGGTGAGTTCCGTGTTGATGATGGCGGGTGTGGATCACACCGAACCGCATCCGAAGCTCTTGACCCTCATCAAGGAGATGAGTGCTACCGAAGGCGTCACCGCATCCTTGTCCACGCTGCCTGCGTACGTCGCGAGCGTGCGCGACGCCGTTGCGAAGAACGAGCTGGCGCTTCCAGTCGTGCGCGGGGAACTTCGCTCGGGCGAGGAGTATTCCAATCTGCTTCCCGGCGTGATCTCCGCGCGCACCTACCTCAAGAAGAGCAACGTCCGCGCTCAAGCGATGCTGGAGAAAATCGCCGAACCCCTCGCACTCTTCGCCTGGCTCGCCGGCGAACCTCACCCCACCGGTGTTCTCGCCTACGCGTGGAAGACTCTGATCGAGAATCATCCGCACGACAGCATCTGCGGCTGCAGTATCGACGAAGTTCACGACGAGAACGTCACGCGTTTCGCGCGCGTCCTGCAGGTGACGGACGGGCAGGTGAAGCGATCGCTCCGCGCCCTCGCGCGCCGTGTCCAGCCGGCCGACAAGGGCGACCTCCGCTTCTTGGTCGTGAACACCGACGCGCATCCGTTCTCGGGGGTGATCGATGTCGTTCTGGATTTTCCGGTGGAGAGCGCCGAGGCGGGCCGCCTTCTTGAGTCCGAACTCTTCGATGCGCCGCTCGACTTCTATCCGCGCAACGCTCACATCACCTCGATCCGCGATCCGGAGGGCCGGTCCGTGGCCTTCCAGGAGATCCGGCGCGAGAACCGGATCGAGCAACTGACGAGCCGGGTGGAGGTGCCGCTGGCACTTCATGTCGAGCGCGTTCATCTTGCGATGTGCGTGGATCTTCCCGCTGCCGGCTTCGTTGCGTTCGATGCCCGCGTCGCGGCGGGTGCTGCTCCCCAGGTTCACGAGACCCCTCATCGTTCGGAGCACTCCATTGAGAATGACCTCCTTCGGATCGATGTCAACGCGGACGGAACGCTGAACGTTCTCGACAAACGGTCCGGAAAGGTAATTCCGCATGTTCTGGAACTGGAGGACGTTGGCGACGTTGGCGACGAGTACAACTACTCG
>JBDSLN010000426.1:0-3907 GCA_039916365.1 Vicinamibacteria bacterium | reverse complement strand
TGGGTTTCATCTCGAGCCGCGCACCGCGGTCGCGGCAAGCCTGGTGGCGGTCATCGCAAGCTCAACCGCCACCACGATCCTCAACATGAAGCGCGGCCTGGTGAACATTCCGCTCGCCTTCACCCTGCTTCTGGCCACCTCTGCGAGTGCGAAGTGGGGCGCGACCATCGCGGAACACGTCGCTACGCAGACTCTTTACGCCATCTTCGCCGGCACACTCTTCGCGATCGCCGCGATCGTGACCTTGCGATCTCGCACTCGAAATGTTCTCGAAGACGCAACCATGGAGGTCGGCAGACTGGGGGGACGCGTCATCGAAGAGGGCAGGACCTTGAGCTACGTCATGAAGCGCCTTCCGTTCGCTCTGGTCCTCGCTTTGATGGCGGGCGCCATCTCCGGCCTGCTGGGGGTGGGAGGCGGCGTGATTCTCGTCCCGATCCTGAACTCCTTTTGCGGAATTCCCATCCGCGTCGCGGCAGCGACCTCCGCCTTCATGATCGGACCTACGGCCGCGATCTCAGCCATCCATTACCTTCATCGCGGCGATATGAATCCCCAGATCACCGCGGCGATCGCACTTGGCACCCTGCCGGGGAGCGCACTCGGAACATGGTTGTCGCGTCGCATGCCGGTCCAGTCGATCAAAGGCATCCTCGCCACGTCACTGATTCTGGTCGCTTTGAGATTATCGATCGCCGCTTTCTGGATGTGACCGCGCTCACGGGGCGCGTCGATGGCGGGCGAACCGATCTTCCCGGTCTGTTAATGTCCACCGAACCCCCGTCAGATGAGTGAAGCCTATCTCCGCCCAAATTTGCGCGTCCCAGCACCCGGAGATCCGTCCCAGCCGCTGCCCCAGCCTCCCGCTCCACCAAAGGAGACAGTGACGGAAAGCGAAACGTCGCGCTCACCGTTTCCGAAGATCTTTGGAAATTACGTTCTCGAGGAAATGCTCTCGCGCGGAGGCATGGCCGAGATCTATCGCGCCCAGCGCACCGGGCCACACAGTTTCCGCAAGACCGTCGTCCTGAAGAAGATTCTTCCTGGTCTCGCCCGCAACGAGGACTTTCGCCGCCTCTTCATCCAAGAAGCAAAGACGGTGGCCCTGCTCGACCATCCCCACATCGTGCCGGTCCACGAACTGGGTGAAATCAACCACGAACTCTTCATGACCATGGAGTATGTCAACGGCTTCGACCTCAAGACCCTGCTCCGAAAGGCCCAGGAGAGAGGCCTCAAGCTCCCGCTGGACCTGGCGGTCTATATCGCGGCACGCATCGCGAGCGCGCTTGATTTCGCGTTCACCCGTGAAGGTGCCGACGGCCGGCCCATGGAGATCGTCCACCGCGACGTGAGCCCGCCCAACATCCTGATCTCCTTCGCAGGCACGGTGAAGCTGACCGACTTCGGAATCTCCAAGCCTTCGTCCTACGTGGAGGCCAGCAAGCACGCGCCGCAGGGAAAGCTTCAGTACATGAGCCCCGAGCAGGGGAGCGGCGGGCAGATCGACGCGCGATCCGACATCTTTTCGCTTGGCGTGATCCTGTACGAAATGATCGCGGGACGCCGGCCGTTCGCGGGTAACCCTGATATGCCGTCGATGGACGAAGTCCGGCGAGCCGACATCGTGCCGCTTCGTTTTATCTCATCCCGGGTGACGCCGCGTCTCGAGAAGATCGTAATGAACGCCGTGGCGAGCTCTCCCGACGAGCGTTATCCGGATGCCGGAAAAATGGCAGCGGCGCTCGACCGCGTGCTCCACGAACGCCCCGCAGTTGGCTCTCCCCAGCTCGCCCAGTTCATGCGGATCGTCTTCGACGCTTCATCGAGAGAGACCACGGCCTCGTCGTAAACTACTCGCGTGTTGGGAAAGCAGAGGTAGCGTCTTTGGCCTGGTTCAAGCGCGAAGACCAGAAACTGCCGGCGGCCGATCAGGTCAACCGAGTTCCCGAGGGCCTGTGGATTAAATGTTCCGGCTGCCGTGAGGTCATCTACCGGAAAGATGTGGTCCAGAACTGCTCCGTCTGCCCAAAGTGCGGATTCCATTTCCGCATCACGGCGCGCGAGCGGCTGGAGTTGCTTTTCGACGGGCCTTACGAGGAGTTCGATCGCGAACTGGCGAGTGCCGATCCTCTGAAGTTCAAAGACACCAAGGCCTACGCCTCACGCCTGCTCGACGGCCAGGAGAAAACGGGCGGCAAAGATGCCCTCGTCAGCGCCGCGGGCAAGCTTGGCGGCCGCGACGTTCTGATCTGCGCCATGGAGTACGGCTTCATCGGCGGCTCGATGGGTGTCGTGGTCGGCGAAAAGATCACCCGTGCGACCGAACGGGCCATCAGCACGAAGGCGCCCTTGCTCGTGGTCTCCTGCTCCGGCGGCGCCCGCATGATGGAGGGGGCTTTGTCCCTCATGCAGATGGCCAAGATTTCCGCCGCCCTCGCGCGTCTCGATGACGCGAAGCTGCCTTTCATTTCGATCCTCACCGATCCGACCACCGGCGGCGTGACCGCGTCTTTCGCGATGCTGGGCGATCTCAACATCGCGGAACCCGGTGCCTTGATCGGGTTCGCCGGGCCGCGGGTCATCGAACAAACCATCCGCCAGAAGTTGCCAGAGGGCTTCCAGCGTTCCGAGTTCCTCCTCACCCACGGAATGGTCGACGCCGTGATCGACCGTCGCGAGATGAAGGACTCGATCGCACGCAGCCTTCGTCTGTTCCTCAACTAGCAAGCGCCCAGTCCGGTCCTGAAGCGAATCCTGTGGCCTCCATCATCGATCTGAACGCGGATGTCGGCGAAAGCTTCGGCGCGTGGACTATGGGCGATGATGCTGGCTTGTTCCCTCACGTCACCTCCGTGAACGTCGCCTGCGGCTTTCACGGCGGCGATCCGCTCACCATGGATCGGACGGTGAGTGCTGCTCTCGAACGCGGCATTCGCGTCGGTGCGCATCCGTCTCACCTTGATTTGCGCGGCTTCGGGCGGCGAGAGATTCAGGCTTCGCCCGACGAGGTTGAGACCGACGTTCTCTATCAGGCGGGCGCCTTGCGGGCCTTCGTCGAGTCGCGCGGCGGACGACTGTGGCACGTCAAGCCGCATGGCGCGCTCTACAACCAGGCCGCGCGCAGTGAAGTCCTAGCCCGGGCGATCGCGCGGGGCGTGCGTCGTCTCGGTGGGGGCGTGACGCTCGTTGGGTTGGCCACTTCGGCCATCTTCCGGGACGCCGCGACCGCGGAAGGCGTCCCGTTCGCGGGCGAGGCCTTTGTCGATCGCGCCTATGAAGCCGACGGAACGCTGGCGAAGCGCGGGACGCCCCGCGCCCTCCTCGAAAGCGGAGAGGCGGCCGCGCGCCAGGCTGTCGGCATCGTGACGGAGCGCCGGGTCACGGCTCGGGACGGTTCGGCTATCGCCGTGGTGGCGCAGACCCTTTGTCTCCACGGCGATGGCGCGCATGCGGTGGAGATCGCCCGGGCGGTGCGGGCGGCGCTGGAACTGGCCGGAGTCAAGGTTCAGGCCCTTGGGCCTCACGGCCCCGCGTAGCAGTCGGTGGTGACACTCACCTATCCGCGCATCGTGGCGGTGGGCGACCGCGCGATGACGGTCGAACTCGGTGGGTCGATGGACGCGGAGACCGTAGCGCGCGTTCGCGCTCTCGACCTCCGGTTGCGCGAAAGAGCACTCGAAGGTGTCCAGGAAACGGTTCCGACGTATGCGTCTCTTTTGGTGGTCTACGAGCGCTCTCGAATCTCGTTCACCGAACTAGAGGCGCGCCTCGGAGAGCTGTGCCGCGATCTGAGCGGTGACACCGCGACCGGTCAGCGTATCGAGGTTCCGACCGTTTACAACGGCGAGGATCTGGACGAAGTGGCGGGTGCTTGCGGGCTGTCGCGCGATGATGTGATCGCGCT
>JBDSLN010000425.1:0-11250 GCA_039916365.1 Vicinamibacteria bacterium | reverse complement strand
TCCGCAAGGGCCCTCGCAAAAATCCGAAGACCAGGCCTCTCGATCTCGACGCGGTGACTACGTATCCGCTCGCCGCGCGGGTCAGCAAAGTCAGCGTCAAAGACTTCGGCCGTCCCTACCAGCGCGGATCTCGCTTCGAAGCCTTCGCTGCTTCTCTTCCGAAGATTCTTGCCGCGGATCAGTTGCGTGCCGTCGCCCACGACATTGAACGTGGCCGCGCGAAGAAGCGCCCTCTGATCTGGGGAATGGGAGCGCACGTCCTGAAGGTCGGCCTCGCGCCGATCATCATTGATCTGATGGAGCGCGGCTTCATCACCGCGATTGCCTTGAATGGCGCGGGCATCGTGCACGACTTTGAGACCGCGATCTCGGGACAGACTTCCGAGGAAGTCGATGCGGTTCTGGGCAGCGGTCAGTTCGGCATGGCGCGCGAGACGGGCGAAGAGATCAATCACGCGATCAGCCAGGGCGTGCCGGAGGGTTTGGGGCTTGGCGCATCGGTGGGTCGATACATTATGGAGCGGCGCTCGACGAAGTTCCGTGACCTTTCCATCCTCGCCGCCGCGTGGCGGCTCGGACTTCCCTCGACGGTCCATGTCGGGATGGGAACGGACATCGTCCATATGCACCCTTCATGCGATCCAGGAGCCGTCGGCCTCGGTTCACATCTCGACTTCCGCATTCTGGCGGGAGAAGTGGCGAGGCTGGGCGGCGGCGGTGTGTATTTGAATGTCGGATCCGCGGTGCTTTTGCCGGAAGTGTTCTTGAAAGCCGTCACGCTGGCGCGCAACCTTGGCCATGAAATTTCCGATTTCACCACCGCCAACTTCGACTTCATTCAGGGCTACCGGCCGAACACGAACGTCGTGAGCCGGCCGACCAAGGGCGTAGGTCGCGGCTATTCAGTCACCGGCCACCACGAGATCATGATCCCGTTGCTGGCCGCGATGCTGATTGAAGGCGATCGTCGCGTCCGTAACTAGGGTCGTGCGGTCATCGCTCGCTACCATTCCTTCGTCTAAGTATTTGAGGAGGCACCTGTGGCCAAACGCATCTTTCTGTTCCTGCTGACCAACATCGCGGTTGTCGCGACCATTTCCGTTGTCCTGAGCGTCCTGGGCGTCCGCCCTGGCGACGGGCTCGGGCCGACGGCGATCTTCTGCTTCATCTGGGGGATGGGCGGAGCTTTCATTTCCCTCGCCATCTCGCGCTGGATGGCGAAGCGCGCCATGGGCGTGCAGCTCGTTGACGGCAACACGGGAAACGCAGATGCCGACTGGCTGTACCGGACGGTCGCGAAACTCGCGCAGCAGGCGCAGCTTCCGATGCCCGAGGTCGGGATCTACCAATCTCCCGAGGTCAACGCCTTCGCGACCGGTCCTTCCAGGAATCGAAGCCTGGTGGCCGTTTCCAGCGGCATCCTGCAGGCGATGCGGAAGAACGAGCTGGAAGCCGTGCTCGGCCACGAGATGTCGCACGTCGCCAACGGAGACATGGTTACGATGACCTTGCTCCAGGGCATCATGAACTCCTTCGTGATGTTTGCGGCGCGCGTGATCGCGTCGGTGGTGACGAGCAATTCGCGCGACGAGCGCGGTTCGAGCGGCCTCTACTTCATCGTCCGTTTCGCCTGCGAAATCGTCCTCGGCATCCTGGGTTCGATGATCACGGCGTGGTTCTCCCGCTACCGTGAGTTCCGCGCTGACGCCGGGGGCGCCCATCTCGCCGGCAGCGAGAACATGGTCGCAGCGCTTCAGCGCCTTGCCGAAGGCACTCAGGTCGTCGATAACCGCGCTCCCGCCCTGGCGAGCTTCAAGATCTCTGGTGGCGGCGCTGGGTTCATGAGGCTGTTCTCGACTCATCCTCCGCTCGAAGTTCGGATCCAGGCGCTGCGCCACGGTTCCTCGAACTAAACTCGCGCGCTTACGTAATTCTGTGTGAGCGGGTGCTGAGCGCCCGCACGGAGGAGAGTCCATGGTCGATCTCAAAGGTTTCATCAAAGGTCAGTTCCTGGAAATCATCCAGTGGCAGGACGACTCGCGCGATACGATTTCGTGGCTGTTTCCTGACGAAGACAAGGAAATCAAGAATGGCGCACAGCTCATTGTGCGCGAATCCCAGCTGGCCCAGTTCGTCTACCTCGGGCAATACGGCGATACCTTCTTCCCCGGCAAGCACACCCTCGTCACCGACAACATCCCGGTGTTGTCGCGGCTGAAGGGCTGGAAGTACGGATTCGAATCGCCCTTCAAGGCCGACGTTTATTACATCAATACACGCCTCTTCACTGGCAATAAGTGGGGAACCGCCAATCCGATCATGATGCGCGATCCCGACTTCGGCATCGTGCGCGTGCGTGCTTATGGCACCTACGATTTCCGAGTCGTGGATCCGAAGGTTTTCCTTCGGGAAGTGGCCGGCACCGACACCAATTTCCGTCTCGATGAGTTCGCCGACACCATGCGTTCGCGCCTGGTTTCGATGTTCTCCGACTCGCTCGGCGCCGCCAAGATCCCCGTCGTGGGTCTGGTCGGGCGCTACGGCGAGTTGGGAGATGCGTTGCTCAATGTCATCAATCCGAAGATCCGGGAGAAGTACGGCCTTGAACTCGGCACTTTTCTTATCGAGAACGTCTCGGTCCCGCCTGAAGTGGAACAAGCGATCGACAAGCGCGCCGCCATGTCCACCCTGGGCAATCTGAACGACTACGTGAAGTACCAGATGGGTCAGTCGGTGGTGCAGCCCGGGGGACCGGGCGGAGGCGCTGGCGGTCCGATGGAAATGGCGATGGGCTTCGCGATGGCTCAGCAGATGATGCAGGGGATGCAGAATCCTGGCTCGGGGGCGGCTGCGGGCGCCTTCCCCGTCGCGGGGGGTGCGCCCGTAGCGTCCGCTCCCACGGCAGCCGGCATTCCAGAGCTATTCGGTCCTGCGGATGCAGCCCGTCTCATGGGCGTTGGGGAAGCCGACGTTCTCGCCGCCATCGAATCCGGCGACCTCAAGGCCAAGAAGATCGGTTCGCAGTTCCGCATCACCCGCGCGTCGCTCGACGACTTTCTGAAGAGCTAGCGGCGCGGTCATGTTTCCGGCGCGCCGCGTATCCCGGCGAAGGCCGGGATCCACCTTGGGAACGCAACGCGATTCTCTAAATGGCTGAAGTCCAAGCAAGCTCCAAGTACGCCTGCCCGGCGTGCGGAGCAGAAGCCACCTGGAATCCAGGAAAACGGATGCTCATCTGCGGCTTCTGCGGGACGGAGTCCGCCGCGGAGCTGAAGACCAAGGGCGAGATCATCGAGCACGATCTCAAGCAGACCCTCGCTTCTCTCAAGGGCCGTGAGACGGGCCTTGCCCGGGCCGCCATCGAAGTGAAATGCCAGAGCTGTCAGGCCATCTCTTCGTTCGAGCCGAATCGGGTAGCGCAGAATTGCGAGTTCTGCGGTTCGGCGGCCCTCGTTCCCTACAAGGACGTCAACGAGGTCATCCGGCCGGAGAGTCTGCTGCCCATGAAAGTGGCAGAAACGCGAGTGCGCGAAGATATTCGCCGATGGTACGGCTCGCGCTGGTTCGCGCCGAACGCACTTGGTCAAAAGGCCATGACGGATACGTTGCGCGGTCTGTACGTGCCCTACTGGACCTTTGACGCCCAGGTCCATGCGGCGTGGACCGCGGAATCCGGCACGTACTACTACACGTCGGAGAGCTACACCGAAAACGGCCAGCGGCGAACGCGCCAGGTGCGTCACACCCGCTGGTCGCCCGCGTCGGGGGATCTCGAGCACTTCTATGACGACGCATTGATCTGCGGATCGAAGGGCGTGCATCCGAAACTCCTTCGTGAGGTCGAGCCTTTTCCGACCAAGGAAGCGGTTCCCTACGATCCGGGGTATCTCGCCGGATTTGTCGTGGAGCGTTATCAAGTTGATCTGGGGACCGCGTCACAAACCTCGCGCGGCGAGATGGAGCGCATGACGCAAGCGCTCTGTTCGGAGCAGGTCCCGGGCGACACCCAGCGCAATCTTCAAACCCAGCAACAGTACTCGGCGCAGACCTTCAAGCATGTGCTGGCGCCGCTTTGGCTTCTCAGCTATCTCTACGGCGGGAAGCCGTATCAGGTGGTTGTCAACGGCTACACCGGCAAGATCGCGGGAGAACATCCGCTTTCGTGGGTGAAGATTTTCTTCGCGGCACTCGCGGTGATCATTGTCGTCCTGATCTTCATCGCGATCAGTTCGGACTGACCACCGTTTGGCTATTCCTGCGGCGGGCTGAAGCGGGAGGTTTGAATGCGGGCGGAGATGGACGGCCGTTTCTGTGAGGCGATGAACTCCGCCGCCGCGGCTTGAACCGAGAGACGTTGTGCTTTGAGCAGGGGGCCGCCATCAACGAGCAGAGCGGGGATGCTCATGTCCGGTCGCGCGTAGACGCGTTGGTTCAGAGTGAAAGCGAGCAACGCCAGAGTTCCTGTGCCGAAAGAGACCTTCGCATCAAAGAGCATTGTCTTCAGCAACAGAGTGTTGAGGCGCGCCGCTGAAGCCTTGGTGTGGAAAGCAAACAGACTGGCCCAGCCCATCTCTTTGGCTTCGTTTTCGGAAAGGGACAC
Source organism: Vicinamibacteria bacterium (assembly GCA_039916365.1). Classification (GTDB taxonomy): domain Bacteria; phylum Acidobacteriota; class Vicinamibacteria; order Fen-336; family JAGNNV01; genus JAGNNV01. The sequence goes on along the minus strand of JBDSLN010000425.1, from coordinate 6,650 downwards.
CGGGACGAACTTTGGTCGCAGCTCGAGGCCGATGCGGTCGGAGGTCCAACTCCACGCCTTCGCATGGAGCGCCTGCGCGAGCGTCGCGTACGCCTCGTCACCGGCCTGGGTGGTCAGCAGGTGCCACGCTGGAACGTAGATCGACTCGCCCTGGGGCGCGAAGCCTTTGGGTAGACCTTTGGGGAAAAGAACCTTGGCGTACCCTTCCAGGGTCTTGAGTGGTGGGGCGCCAGCGAGACGGATTTCGAAAGGCATGCGCCAGAAGGGAAGAAACGTCGTCTCGCGTGTCGGAGTCACGCCGTCTTCGCGCTCGTAGTTGACCAGGCGCAATTCCGACCCGGAGGGTGCTAAGCCCGCGTGGCAGTTCTCGCAGACCGCGACCAGAGCGTCCTCGGCAAGTTTCGGATCGGCGCCGCAGTTGGGACAGCGCGCCGCGACCACCTTCACGCTTCGAAACGACGCCTTCTGGGTGCCGAGCGGATCCGCGTCCTTGCCTCGCGTGAAGCGATCGCGCTCGTCGTCCTTGATGTAGCCGGCGATGGTGCCGAAGCCTCCGTCGAAGAGCAATGTCTCGTCGCCGCGATCCAGAACGACGCGTACCAGGAAGTAGGGCCGATAGACGGTCGCTTCGAACGACACCACCACCTGGCCCTGCTTGGCCACTGATTCAAAACCTGCTTCCAGATTTTGCCCGCGCCACTTCTCTAACTCGCGGCGCGAAGTACTCGCTTCGGTGCGAGGAAGAAATCGACCCAGTTGCGCGACATCGGCGCTGAGCAGCGGCCGGAAAACGCTGCGGCCCAGACGAAGGCCTGTGTCACGAAGGTTGAACTGCGCTGCGTCGTACGCTTGCGTGGTCTGCTCGGCCGTATAGGCACGAAGGCGGGCCACCTTGGCGCCCTCACCATGCCTTCCGAGCACCGCCTGCACGACCTTGCCTGAGGTCTGGCGATAGGGAACGTGGACCTGGCGGCAATCCACGATCCTGGCGGTTTCGCGCAGGCGCGTCTCAAAGCGTTTGAGAAGGGGAGCGATCAGAAGCTCCGGTGGTGGGTTGCCTTCTTCATCGCTGTGTTTGGCGACCAGGACGGACCGTTGCGCATCGATTCGGTACTGAAGGAGCGTCTCGAGAATCGTCTTGGGGTCTGAGACCCGCGCGGGCTCGACAAAGACCTCTTCACGCTCGGGCGCGCCGATGATGAGCAGCGAACGGCAGTGTTCGCACACATGACTGACCGTTGCGTCCGATACGACGAACGGGCCGCCGCAGTGCGGGCAGAGGCGCTGCACTTCGAAGCCACGATCAAGCCCTTGCGGCGTGGCGGGGTTCTTCGATGAAGCAGACGGGCCTCCCGGCGTTGCACCAGGAGGCGTTGTCGGGGACTTCCTCACCGCCATGTCAACGAGCGATAACGATGCGAACTACGGGCGCGCCTTGTATTTTTCGTAGAGCCGCTGATGCTTGTTGTCGAGGGACGTCTCGCGGCCATCGATGATCACATTGGTGATGCTGGTGCGGTGGTCGAGGATGTCCCCGTTCGTCATGATCAGCGTCGCCGCTTTGCCGGTCTCGATGGAGCCGAGCATACCCGCCACCCCAAAGATTTCTGCGGGAGACAGTGTGATCGCGCGAAGGGCCGCTTCCCGGGGCAGACCGAACGCAAAGGCCATGGCCGCTTCGAAGGGCAGGTTGCGCGAATTCGACGCATCGTCGGTCACGATGGCGAAACGGACGCCCGCCTTGTTGAGGGTCGCCGCGTTCGCGTAGGCCGCGTCGTACGGATCGCCTTCACGCGAAGGGAGCTGATCGACGCCGATGAGCACCGGGATGTCGCTCTTCTTGAGTTCCTCGGTGCAGCGCCACGCTTCGGCGCCACCCGCGATGATCATCTTGAGCTTGTTGTCGTTCGAAAACTTGATCGCGCCCTTGATGTCGGCCTCAGAGTTGGCACGCATCACCACCTTTAGCTTGCCGCTCGCGGCCGCGGCCAGCGCTTCATTGGGAAGATCGACCTTGAGCGAGACGCCGCTGGCCATCCCATCGCCGAACGCACGCGCCTCTTCGAGCAAGCCATGAAGTTTCAGGAGTTCCTTCTCCTGATTCTTCTTGCGCTCCTGCAGGCGCTGCTCGAAGGTCTTGGGCTCGATGTTTGGAATGCCCTGAGAGAAGTCGAGTACCGGCGCGCCCGTGGGATAACGCATATGCATCGCCACCGGCGCCTTGACCGTCATGGCGAGAGGCGTGTCGCCCATGGTGCGGATGACGGCGCTCTGGCCGGCGATCAAGCCGCCGCCTGGAGCCGACAACGCCGTCGTGATGCCGAAGGCGCGCGCCACCGAGATCAGTTCGCTGTCCGGTTGAATCGCCACCCAGGTCTTCGCGTGAGGGTTGACGTCGCCGAGTTCAGCGGTATCGACCGTGCCGAGGGCGCCCTGACCGATCTCCACAAGGCCCAGAGTCGTCAGTCCGTCGAAGAGGCCGGGATAGACCGTCTTGCCCGTACCGTCGATGATCTTCGCCCCGGCAGGTGCGGTGAGGCCGGTGCCGACGGACGTGATCTTTCCGTTCTGGATGATGATGGACGCGTTCTCCATCACCGGACCAGAGATGGTGACGACACGCGCGCCTGTGATGACCAGAGGCACATCAGCGGCCGAAGTGTCGGACACGAATCCAAGAGCAAGAACTGCGCTGAGCGCCATCGCGACGGTGCGGTTGATTTTCATTGTCCACCTCCAAGCGTCGCCGCGACTCCGGTGCGAGCGGCCACATCCTTGCTGCGATCGAAGAGCACCTTGCCGTCCACCAGCGTCATTTCGACACGGGTGTCGGGCGCGAACGGATGAGACTTGAAGATCGCGAGATCAGCGTCCTTGCCAACTTCGATCGAGCCCACCCACTTGTCGATGCGGAGCTGCTTCGCCGGATTGATGGTGACCATCTTGAAAGCCTCTTCCTCTGTGACCCCGCCGTAGCGAACCGTCTTCGCAGCCTCCCAATAGAGACGTCGCGCGAGCTCATCGGAGTCGGAGTTCAGCGACACCACGACACCATGACTTGCCATGATCGCTGCGTTGTAGGGGATGGCGTCGTACGCCTCCATCTTGTACGCCCACCAGTCAGAGAACGTCGAACCACCCGCACCATGCTTCGCGATCTCGGAGGCCACCTTGTAGCCCTCGAGCACGTGTTGGAAGGTGGCGATCTTGAAGCCCATCTCATTCGCTACGTCGATCAACATCAGGATTTCGTCGGCTCGGTAAGAGTGCGCATGAACGAGGCGCTTGCCTTCGAGAATCTCTTTCAACGCCTCCATCTGAAGGTCTTTCCTTGGAGCTTGGGGGCGTGGCATCGACCCGCCCCCCGGAGCCCCGGCACTTCGGCCCGAGTGAATCGGGCCTCCGCTTCCTGCCGCGGTCCTCACCGCCGCATCGTAGTCATCCCATTCCTTCTTGTAGGCCTTGGCTTCGAGGAAAGCGTTGCGGATGGTGACTTCGACGCCCATGCGGGTCGCGGGATAGCGGCGCACGCCGCCGCCAAAGTTGGTCCGCTTCGGGTTTTCGCCCAATGCGAACTTGATTCCGGGAGGTGCTCCCTTGAAGAGAAGTTCGTCGCCGGACGGCACGCCCCAGCGCAGCTTGATGGTGGCGTTCTGGCCGCCGATCGAGTTGCACGAACCATGCAGGACGTTCGCCGACGTGACGCCGCCGGCGAGCTGCCGATACAGATTCATGTCGTGAGGATCGAGCGCATCGGCGACCCGGACTTCAGCGGTCACGATGTTGGTGCATTCGTTCACTCCGCCTTCGACCGCGGTGTGTGAGTGCGCGTCGATCAGGCCGGGCGTCACCACGCGGCCCGCGGCGTCGATGACGGTCGCCCCCGCAGGCGCCGTGACGTTGGCCCCGACGGAGGTGATCTTTCCACCCTTGATGAGGATGGTGCCCTTTTCGATGATCCCTGCCGAACTGACGGTGATGATCTTCGCGTTGGTGATCGCGGTGACGTTGTCCTGTGCGAGTACCGCAGTCGAGAGAAAAGCCGAAGCTGCGAAAGCCGCCCTCAATGTGATGGACCGGTTCATCGCTTCACCTCATTTTGGACGCGAATCGTTGCGGCGTTACCTTGTTCTTCGCCCGGTCGTGGACCGCCTCCACCTCCGGGAGGTCCGGCCGGTTTCTCTTCGGGCTCATACAACTCGCCATCGACGAAGACCATCTTGATTTTTGCGTCACGGGTGAGGGGATCGCCGGACCACAGCACGACGTTCGCGATCTTGCCTTTCTCGACGCTTCCCATGCGATCGGACACGCCTAGGATCTCCGCGGGCGTCAACGTGACGGCGCGAAGGGCTACGTCGCGGGGAAGACCCTTTTCAACCGCCTTGCGGATGCCGACGAGGAAGTCGTTGGCGAAGCCGGAGACCAGCGCGAACTTCACGCCTTCCTTGTCCAGCGCCGCGGGATTCGTCTCGGCGCTTTCGATGTCGGCGCGTTCCTTGTCGTCGTCGCCGCCCGGTCCGCCGAAGCCTCCACCTGCGCGCGCGGGATCGAAGTTCACGCTGACCAGTAGAGCCGGCTTTCGGGACTTCACAAACCCGAGGTCGTCGGAGGCCCGCATGTTGCCGGCGAGGATCAGCTTCAGCTTGAATTCGTCGCCCAATGCGAACGCGCGACGGAGATCGCCCACGCGGGGGGTTTGAAGGAGCAGAGGGGTCTTTCCAGCGGCGACGTCGGCCCAGGCATCGAGGCCCGGATCGAACGCGGGGCGCTTCTTGCCTACGGGCGACTTCTCGTAGGCCGCCACTTCCGAGCGATGGTACGCCGCGTCCATCAGGGTCTGGCGGAAGTAGGCCATAGTGCCCATCAACGATCCCGGATAGGCTTGGCGCAGAGTTGCGATGCTTGCAGCGAACGCGACGTTCGGCATGACCACCATGCCTTCGGACTTCTCACCCACGAGGTTCATCACGGACGCGGTGCCGAAGACCAGTCCGTCGCGCGGAATGGGGACGATCGTGGTGATGCCAGAGTCACGGGCGCGGAGCGCGTCGGCAACCCGAACCCGTTCATAGATGCTGGATGCGGGATTGATGGGGTTCGCCGGGGGAGTGGCGGGCACAGCAGCCGCGGCGCCACCACCACCTCCTCCGCCTCCGGTGGGCCGAGGGGCGGTGGGCATTCCGGCACCGGAATACGCATCAATGAGGCCAGGCGTCAACGTCAGACCCGTTCCGTCGATGACTCGCGCGTCCTTCGGGATCACTGCGGCTGGACCGATGTCGACCAGCAGTCCGTCGCGCATGACTACGGTCGCGTTCTCGATCACGGCGCCCGAGACGGTCACCACTTTTGCTTTCGTGATGGCGTAGACGGGGGTTTTGGCCGCATGGGCCACGGGTGCCAGAAGCATGAGCGAGGCGGCGCTCAGGCAGCGGGCGCGCGCAGCCAGTCCGGGTCGGGGAAACTTGTTCATTGTCCTGCATCTCCAGTTGAGGTGAGACCGGGAATGCCGCGGTTCGAACGCGCGAGACGCGTTGGCGGCACGGTCCGGAAACAGTGGGCGAAGTATAGGCCGCGCCACAGAGCTCGGGGCCACGGGACGTTCATGGGGTCCGCGCTAGAATTTGGCTCTTCCCATGGAGTTTTTCGGCAACGGCGGACATCGTCAACGTATCTTGTTTGTGTGTACCGCGAACATTGATCGTTCGAAGACGGCCGAGGATTTATACGAGAGCGATCCACGTTTTGAAGTGAAGTCGTGCGGTGTCGCTCCGTTCGCCCAAGTGGTCGTGACACGCGATCTCCTTGACTGGGCTGACTATGTCTTCGTGATGAACGAGACGGAAGACCACCACGTCACCGCGATCCGTCGCCGCTTTCCCGGTCTGTCGAAGGATGTCATCGACCTCAACGTCGAAGATCGCTGGAAGCGCGGCCACCCGGAACTCGCGCGTCTGATCGTCTCCCGACTCGAATCGCACATCGGCAAGCCCCAGGCGTCTTCAGCCAAGGCGTAGGCAGCTGCCGTAGCGGCAACGGACGGAGAAGTAGAAGGCTGCTATCGGTGCAAGTAGCGAGTGGGAGGCATCACAAGGAAAAACGCGGCAAAGCCGCGTTTTTCTAAGGGCCGGGGACTCGAGAGTGAGCGAAGCGATCTCCCGAAGCCACGATCCTCCGCGAACTTTGGGCTCCGCCCAAAGTGTGGCGGAGGGCCGGGGACTCGAACCCCGAAGGGCCGTGAAGCCCGGGAGCTTTCAAGGCTCCTGCCTTACCAGTTAGGTCTAGCCCTCCGCGATGCGACCAGACACGCACAAGGGCACAAGGGCACGAACCGCACCCCGCGTTTTAGTCTTCGCGACGATACTTCTTGCGGCTACGCTTACGCGCGAGTGCCTGCTTGACGCGTTTCTTCTCGCCCGGTTTCAAATAGAAACTATGCTTCTTGACATCCTTGATGATGTCTTCCTGCTGGACTTTTCTCTTAAAGCGGCGCAAGGCGCTCTCGATTGTCTCGCCTTCTTGCAACCTGATCTCGGCCAAGAGACTGTCTCCTCAAATAACGTCTTACTAAGACGAAGTGCCAGCAATCCAAACAATGAGACTCCTGGAAAATCAGCTCTCCAGTCGAAACCCCAAGGGACGCACGG
>JBDSLN010000424.1:0-3748 GCA_039916365.1 Vicinamibacteria bacterium | reverse complement strand
TGGTGGGCCACGGTGCCCGAGGAACGTCGCGCCAAGCCCCGCTTCATCATCACACCGGAAAACGAAGCGAGAGCGCTGGCGGATTGGAAAGGTCACCGACGATAGTAGTTCCGCTCGCTACCGTTGAAGACTCCCGACTTCAAGCAACATTTCTTGAAACCGATAACTGGAGCCGCAGGGACAGAGATCGTTGCACTAGGAACGGGCGAAGGCCATCAGCGCGGCGAGATCGTGATTGTCGGCAGCCTTTAATCCATCGATGTAGCGCCGTCGCACTTCTCCCGCCTGCTGAATGCTGGCGCTTCCCCAAGTCAGGCGCTCTCCGCCCAGCCGCATGACGAGAAGGTCAGCCATCAGCCGCGAATGGCGTCCGTTTCCGTTCGGAAAGGGATGAATCTGCACCAGCCGGTGATGGAGGCGCACGGCGATCTCGTCAGGCGGATAGGCGCCGAATTCAATCCATGTCCTGGTGTCTTCGAGCAACTGACGGAGAGCCACGGGGATTTCAAAGTAAGGAATGCCCGGATTGCGCTCACTCGTCCTGAATCGTCCCGCCCACCGCCAGACCTCACCAAGCATCTGTCGATGAAGGTCCTTGATGAACTTCTCGGTCAGAACGTCACGGCGGCGAGCGAGGGCCCAATCCTGCCCGCGCGCGATGTTCGCCTGTTCCGCCTGATTCAGCTCGGCTCGGAAGGCGACGTGGGCGGGGATCAGGTCACGTCGCTCCTCCGGTGTGAGTGGCGTGGCGTCGTCTGGTTCAGCAAAGAGATCGCTCATGGCCTAGTCCCAAAAGAGCCGCGGATTGGTCTCCTGGATGATCTCGTCGAGCTGCTTATCCTTGTCCTTCGTCGTCACTTTTTGGTCTTCGAGCAACATGGAATGCTCGATCGGGCCTCTGCGGCGACGAGCGAAGAGCATCGCGCGGTCGCGGAGAGTGGTTTCCAGGGACGTGTTGGGCACGAGCGCGTACACGAGGGTGCAATCGAGCGCCTCCGCGACGCGCCGCAGTGTCGCGAGCTGAATACTGCCCTTGGCTTCAGACTGTTCGATAGCGACGATAGACGGTTGCTTGACGCGAAGACGCGTCGCCAGTTGGGCAGTGGTCATGCCGAGCGCTTCACGGATCGCCTTGACCCAGCCCCGCACCGGCGTTGTGAACCGCGCGGCTGGCCCCCATGCCTTGACGCGCTCATCGATTTGGAGTCTGGACTGCGTAGCTTGGTGGGCCTTTTTCATAGTCTATAAACTATCAGATTATATCTAGTGAATAAACTGTAGCCTATTACAATGTAACATTTGATAGCTTGCAATATATCGAGATTACTCCGACTCACCGCGGCCTTCCGGATCCCAAGCCATTCGCAGCTCTCGTCGGCTAAGAACTCCAAGTTCGGTCGACGTCAGTTGCCGGTCGAGGTCAGCACGAGTTCTTCATGTGAGACGGTGTCCGCGGCGTACGCCAACGCGGCTCGGAACGTCGGCAAGCCCCAGCTAAGAAGTTGCCGGGCTTGCGAGGATCGCGAGATCGGTGTCGCGGCCGCGCACCGGGGTCTGCGGGTACACCGGTTGAGACGCGGTATTGTTCGCAATTGAAAGCCAACCGCTTCATATGGGTGAGAGCTGGTGACGCTTAGTCGTGCCTCGACCCTGCCGATCGCGGGCGAGACGCTGTACAACGTTCGCAGTCCGACGCGGCGATCTGGCGGACGCGGCGCAGTCGTTCGAACTTGCCAAACGGCGGTCGACCTCCGTTTCGAAAGTGCCTCAAATGGCCCATAAATCGTCACGGCTAGGGGTTACGCCGCTTTCCCTGTAAGAAGGATCATCAGGGGAGCGTTTCCCGCCTGCAACGAAAGAAAATCAATGAAGACCGAACGTCCCATCTCCCTGACCTGGCTTGTTCCAGGATGCGCCGTTGCCCAGGCCCGTTGCTGCGATGCCGCGGGCGTCCCCGCTAAAAAGGGCGCGCCCGTCGACGTGATCCTCGAAGGAAGGCGCACCGTTCTGGACGTCTTCAAGCAGGACAGCACCCGTTCGACCTGGGGCGTCCAGGAAGCGCGCGATGGATTCCCACCGGTCTCCGGCCTCCTTGACCAGCGCGGAAGCTGCCTCAGTTGCGGACGTGCGATCGTGCGAACCCACGTGAGCGAGCTCGGCGAAGTGATGGTCGGCCACTGATCAGGCGCCTCGCTATGTTGCGTCACTTCCCATCAATGGAGCGATCATGATCCTGTCCAAGTCGGAACTCATCTCGTCACTGCAGAACGAAGTTCGTCTCGTCGTTCACCTGCTGGGCAAAGCCGACCGTTCGCAGCTCGACTACCGGCCCTCGGGACGTCAGCGCAGCACGCTGGAACTGGCTCGCTACATCAGCATGATGGGACCCGAGATCATCCGCTACAGCCTGTCCGAAACACCGGGCTTCGAAGCGTGGACCAAAGCGGATGAAGCCGCCAAGGCGCTCGACTTCGATCAGGCCGTGGACGCGATCAAGGCGCAGCACGATGTCTACGCCGACCTCCTCGGCGGCCTGACGGACGAAACGCTTCGAGCCGAAGTCACCGACTTTGACGGGAAGAAGACCTCACGCGGGGCCTTTATCGTCAACCTGGTTTTAGGCGGATGCGCGGCGTATCGGATGCAGCTGTTCCTCTACCTCAAGGCCAGTGGCTGCCCGACCCTTGACTCCGCAAACCTCTGGTCCGGGATGGACTCACCGCAGCCGACGTAGGCGGCTCGGCCCGGTGGCCGTTGGTCATTACGCAGGTTTACAGAAGTGCTCGGTGATCTGGGCTCGCTTCGATCGGAACAGCTTGATCCACGCGTCAACGCTGACCGGAGGCTTGTCCTTCCCGGGATCGGCGCTCGGGTCGCTGGTCCGCTGCTCGATCCGGACGGCCTCGAACAAGTCGCGCAATTGGTCATTGCTGATCTGAGCAAGCAGGTTACCGAGGAAAGCACGCCCCGCCTCGCTGATGCGTGGATTCTTCAGGTCGCCACCAACCAGTGGCCCTTTGATGGCGGCGATGCACTTGTCCTCATCCTTCCAGACGGGCACTCTGGACCAATCCGCAAAGCTCACGGAGTTCTTGGCCTTATTAAACAGGGCCGCCTGACCGAAGGTCAGACCCAGATCCTGGACCATCAGAATCGGCGCGTTGCAGCCGGTCTTGCCGACTTGCTGACCCTCGGGACAAAGGATGCGCTGGTTGTCGGGCTTGCTGTCGGCGTGCTGCACAAAGGCGCCCAGTAGCTTCAGGGCCTCGCGATGGAGGGCTTCATCCTTTGGAGCATTGGGGCCGATGATGTCCAGTTCGGCCCACTTCCAGCCGGAACCCTCCGCGATCTCCAGCGCCTGACCAGGTAGCTTCTGCTCGACCGCCGCGGGATTGAACATTTCCTCACCGCCGGGCTTTCCGCCCAGGGTCCAGGGGTCAGACGAGCACCCCTTGCACTTCACCCGCACCGGGTACATGTTGTCGGCGGCGAAGCCCAGCGCAGCGAAAAGACGCGTGGCGAGAATCTCGCCGTACACCTCAGGATTCCGTTCGCCGTACTTGACCTTGAGTTCCTTGCCGTCCGCCGTCTTGCAGGTGAACTTCCTCGACTTGCCGGTCATCTCTTTCTGAACGTAGTCGCACTCGACGAGTTCGTTGTGCGTGAATGCGGTGGCCCCTGGCGACCCGACCTTGAAATCGAATGACTTGACGTCCACCGGCGACCACACGGACGCCCGTCCGATCAT
>JBDSLN010000423.1:0-6293 GCA_039916365.1 Vicinamibacteria bacterium | reverse complement strand
CTGACCCCCGTGAGGGCGAAACGCCGGCCTTGGGACGTGGTGTAGCCCCAGTTGCCCGCGGCGGACGTCACGCCCGCCCCGAGGGTTTGGAGGTCCATTCGGCCGAGGAGCGTCATATTCATGACGTTAGTAGCCGGAGTCGCGGTCGCTACGGGCGGGACTGGTGAAGGCGAGCTGCCACCGCATGCCGCCATCGACAGCATCAGAGAGACGACGGCGGTGCTATGGGACCAAGTCCCCAAGTCAGATTTCGTGGAGAGTCTCATTCCTATCCCAGTTTTCCCGTTCATATCGTTCGGCCCCACCCTCACCCATCTCTCGGCACACTTTGTTTCAGGTATTGAGTGGACAGAATCGCCCCGCAGGTGCCACCTCAGACAAAGGGACGATAACCCCCTGGTCTGTCCTCGCTTCCACCAATGCCTTGCAGGCGGAGCCCGCAAGCTCCGGAGTCGGCTGCACACATCGCTCCCTCCTGCGGCGTTCTCTAGACTGCTTCGCGAACCCTTCAGGGCCCTCTCGTCGTCGCGCGCTCGGGCTAGCGGCCCTGCACACACCTAAACGTGCTGTATGAAAACCGGCAGTGAGGAGCGGCCGCCTGACGGAACGAGCGGCGCACCAAGGCGGTCGAGGTGCGAGACGACGCACCCTTGAGAACGTAGCGACCAGCCTCGAACATCTTCGCGGAGTGGCCCTTGAGTGCCGGCAGTTCTTCATAGCCAGTAAATGGAGCCAGTTGAGTCGACGTCCACTCCCAGCCATTGCCCATCATGTCCGACAGGCCGTTCGGCGTGTCGCCTGCGGGATGAGAACAAACGGGCGCTGGATCCCAGCGATCGAATCCGAAAACGCCGTAGGACGGCCAGGGATCAGCCTCGCCCCAGGGGAACGCCCGTTCCGGGCCTTCGCTTGATCCGAACGCCGCGCGATGGAACTCCGCTTCGCTCGGAAGGCGGCTGCCTTTCCACCGGGCATAGGCCTCGGCTTCCGTGTGGCTCACGTAAACGGGCATGGCGCCATTTAACGGGACTTCACCGAACATGGACCGGTATTTCCACGAGCCGTCGCGTTTGACCCAGAATGCGGGATGGTTGACCTCTGAGGTCCGCCTCCACGCCCATCCGCTCTGGGACCACAACGATGCATCGGTGTAGCCGCCTTCGTTCACGAAACGCAGGTAATCGTCGTTCGTGACATTGCGAGACTGGATGGCGAACGCCGGGACACCTACGTCGACCGCTCCGTACTCGACATCCCAGGCAAACCGCGCGGTGCTCCTGTCGAGCCCAAGACGCGTGGACCCCTCCGCAATCTCAACAAAGCGCGACGGTGGGGCTTCCCCCCACGGGGAAGGCAGGGGGCCGCACTTCTTCTGAGCGTGAGGGAGTTGATGGATGAGCGAGGCAATCCGTTCGGCCATCATCAACCGATACTCGATCGCAAGCTCGACGGCGCCCAGATCCTTTGGCCGGGGGTGGGCGACCCGAGTCCCAAAAGCACAGGCATCGAGGGCGCCATCCAAGGTGGCGCGGACGCGACGGTTGTAGGCGCGTGTCGCGGCCACCGTCGGCCATTGAATCGCGTCATCCTTCGACGGGTCGGCGTCTCCGCACAGATCTTCAAGTCCTACTCGTTCTGCGCTGAAGAGTTGATCAAGCCGATCGTCCAACGGTCCCAGACCCAGGCCGTCCCGACATAGAAGATTCCAGTCGAAGGATTCAAGGTGTCCGAGAAAAAAAATCAGCCTGTGTGGCTGAATCCCCGGACGTTCATAAAGCGCCTCGCCACGGAGCAGCGCAAAGAGGCGATCAGTTTCAAATCTCGCTTCCCGTAGACGTGACTTGAGACGTTCGTGCGCCGCCTTCTTCAAGCGACCGCCCGGTCCCGGCTCGAGCGTGACCGGACGGCTCAAGCCCCCGGTGCGGCGGGTAAGCAGGCCTGTGCTCATCCAGAAGACTTCACGTGCGTTCATCCGCGCGGTGATCAAGCGAATGATGATCGAGATGGCGGAACGCGCGTGGCTGAGGAGGGTCGGAACTCTGATCGGAGGGCACGGGGGTGATGCTCCGAAGTTTCGCTGCCTCGCGAAACAACTTCACTCGCTGGTTGAGAAGCGACAACGCGTCCGGGTCGGGTTCGACAAATCGATCAATCACAGCTTGATCTCCCTGATGAACGGACGTCTAACGAATCTCCTGTGCCTTGAGCCAGGTGTCGAGCTCGGTCATCGCGTCTTCCTTGCTGCGACCGTAGCGTTCCTGAATCTTGCCGAGGAGGACATCCTTGTCTCCTTTGATGAGGCTCACGTCGTCATCGGTCAGCTTGGCCCACTGCTGACGGGCGTGACCCTGAAGCTGCTTCCATTGGCCCTTGAAAATGTCGCTGTTCATTTCTTTTTCTCCTGGTTTTGAGGCTGTTTAGTTCTTAGAAACGACTTCGATTTCGCTCGCGACGCGCGCAACACCGTCGACGTTCCAGGCGAGTTCAATCGCGCGGAGCTTTTCGTTCAGTGTAGGAACCTTGCCCGAGAGCAGGACCACACCGTTGTTCACGGACGCAACGCTCACCGGAGCAACCATCTTGTCCATCTTCAGCGCTGCCTGAACCCGATCCTTGACGATGGCGTCGGAAGCCTTGACGGAGTCCTTGAAAGCATCGGGCACCACCTGAACCAGGTTATTGACGCTCTTCACGCCATCGACGCCGCGCACGGTGGAAGCGGCGTTTTCCTTGTCCATTTCGGTCTTCACCTTGCCGTGCAGGGTGACGGCGCCGTTGACCGTATCCACGTTCACGCCGCGGACGCGGAGGCCCTCGGTGGTGAGGAGCGCGATCTTCGCCTTGGTGGTCAGCCACGCATCGGGAGTATCCGCCGGAGCGGTCACGCTGAACAGTCCCGCCACCGCCAAGCCCAAAATAACGGGGTTGATTGATTTCATGATTTCCAGCTACTCCGAAGTCCCAGCCGGTGCTGGCGATACCGGAATGGGCAGCAACGCCCGTGCCACGGGTTGGGACTTGATAGCTAAAGGACTTATGCGGACCAGAACCTGTCTAAGGGGTTGAATGTAGAAAGAGCAACGCGTCCCCCGCGTTGGTCTATCGGATGGCCGAACCAACAACGAAATACGCCCGGAGATCGCCCCCGCGACCTGCACTTACCCCCAGGAAGAACGGCCCGAAGAACGTGTCGGCCGTGACGCCTGCGGTGAAGCTGGTCTTAAACACGGCGCTTTCCAGCCTGTCGAACGCACTCCCCATCTCGACCAGTCCGGTCAAATAGAGCCGGTCGCCCAGAAGACTCGGCAAACGGGTGAGCTGCGAGCGAAAGGTCACGCCGCCCAGAAGGAACTTCTCGCCGCGGAACGAACCGGGCGCGAACGAGCCGAGACGGAACGGTCCGCCCAGCGTGAATTGGTACAACGAGGGTGGCGGCTGATCACCGAAGCTCGTGCCGCCGTCAACGCGCAATGCGACGTGCTGACGTCGCCCGAAACGGAAGGCGCGACTCAGCGTGGCCTCTGTCCTGCCGAATTCCTCGGACGCTCCAGGGAGCTTCATAAACCACGTAGTGTCCGCCCGGACGCGCGTTCCACTGGTGGCGAAATACGCGCGATTCCGGCCGTCGTAATCGATGCGTCCGTGGACCGATCGTTCGGCGCCTTCGCTCGCTGGAAAGTGCTCCCCGAGGCGCGTCTCATTCGTCACGTGAGCCGCGTCATAGCCGACCCGGAGCTGAGCCTTGCGACCGAAGAGCCAGCCGGCGTCGATGCCGACTCCTGCGCGCTCGCGGTTGTAGATCGCCACCAGCTCGTGGTTGTCGATGTAGAAGTTTTCGTTCACCCGCGAATAGGACACGCGCGGTGCCACGAACGCGCCGTGCCGCATCGGACCAGTTCCACTCAGCGGCTGAAACAGTTCGGCGCTGAGTTTCATCCTCGATCCCACGGAAGCGTCGACGCGCAGTTCTGAGCCAAGACTGGTCACATCCATGAAAGTGATGCGAGATCCGAAGGTCAGATTGATGCTGTTGTTCTCGTTGTCCAGATCAACCCCCAAAGTCACGAGCGGCGGCGCGTACGACTTGTCGGTGATGTCGATGATCAGACCGTCGGTGCTGCCGCGCTGAGTGCGGTGATAGGAGGCGCTGGCATAGCGGCCATAGCCGATCACCCAGTCGAGCTGAGATTCGATGGCCTGGGGATTCGAGGCGGTGGCAAGATTTTTGGAGAGACGTTGAGAGACTTGCCGGGCGGCCTCCTCAGAAACGCCCGCGACCTCAACGAACGAAACCGGACCGGTGTGCGGTTTGCGCCGCTGCTGAAGATGCGCCTGGTAGTTCGCCCAGTCCTGCTCGCTCAAGGCGTAGGGAAGGAGATCCGGCGCGTGCGCTTCGGCTGCCTCATATCCCTTGGCCTCGATCTCATTCGACTGGCTGAAGGCGCGGGCTCCGAAGGCTTCGATGTCGGGAGCGATCACCACGTCCGCAGCGGCTAGCCGGGGCTTGTCGAGATCTTCCATCATCAGGCGGATCGCGCGATCCGCAACGGCTTGAATGCCATTGACCGGCCGATCCTTTCGTGGTGAACTCACGCTCACGGCAATCACGATGTTCGCTCCCATCGCTTTCGCAACGTCGACCGGAACGTTGTTCAGGATGCCGCCATCGGCCAGCATTCGTCCGTCGAAGACAACCGGCTCGAAGGTTCCCGGCAACGCCATTGAGGCTCTCAGGGCGAGGTTCAGCGGTCCCCGATCAAGTGCCACGCTTTCGCCTGTTTCAAGATCGGTCGCGACCGCGCGGAACGGTATGGCCAGATCGTCGAAGCGATCAATCGTGGAGAAAGGGAGGGTCACGCGACTCAACAGCAGGCCGAGACGGTGGCCGGAGTTGAGTCCGCTTTGAAACTGAAGGCCGTGGCGCAGGCCCAAGTCAAACTTCACTGGGTAAGCCGTGTCGTCCTCCTTCCGTCGGTAGGATTTGAGCGAGTAGGAGAGATTGGGCTCAAGGGTGCGCTCCCAGTCTTCGGCGATCAGCATCGACTGGATCTGAGGAGCCGACATTCCGGTGGCATAAGCGCCGCCAATGAAGGCGCCCAGGCTGGAACCAACCACCACGTCCACGGGGATTCGGTGCTCCTCCATCCAGCGTAGGACGCCCACGTGAGCCACACCTCGGGCCGAACCTCCTCCGAGTGCGATGCCGATCTTTGGTCTTGAAGGTTTGGCTCCCCCGTCGCCCATCGCCTGGGCCAGGACGAAGTTTGGAACAAACAGGGCGGCGAAGAGGGCCAGGGCTGTGGCCGGGCCAGGCACGAAAGGGCACTTCATGAGAGATTTGGGAGCAAGTGGGATGCCAGCGACGCCACGAGGGGCCTCCGCATCTCGTTGATCCATGGCACGTTGCTTGCTCCACCGGAATCTCTGAAAGAGGTAGTCAATGAACGGATCAAAGCTTTTGGGCGTCGTCCTGCTTGTGCTGGGAATTCTTGCCGTCGCCTACGGCGGCTTCACTTACACGAAAGACACGGATAAGGTCGATATCGGCCCGATCCATCTAACCGTGAAGGACAAGGAACACGTGAACATCCCGCTTTGGGCTGGAATCGCTGCTGCGATTGTCGGCGGCATCATGGTCGCCTCGCCTTCGAAGAAAAACGGATGAGGAGAGGTTTTGACTGGCGGCAAGTCACGCTGGCGAGCGTGGCGCTTTGCCTTTGCGGTTGCGCCTCGATGAAGCCACTCGCCCCGGGTGAAGCTCTGACCGAGTCGCAGCGCAACGATGCGATCAGCCGTGCCTCCGTGTGGGCTCCAACGAACATCAAGTCCGTGAACTTCAAAGCGGGTCCGAGGATCGATGGCGGCTACACTTATAACGAGTGGATCGCCTGCGAGTACAAAGAGAAGGTGATGAGCGGCGCATCGCCCAAGTTCACCTGCGAGACCAAGACCGGCGACAACATTAAGGTCAAGTACGGCGCGCGCAACGCCGAGGTCTACGGCGAAGTTCTTTCGACGCGTCTTTTCTGGGCGCTAGGCTTCGCTGCCGATACCATGTTCCCGGTGCGCGTCCGATGCAAGGGCTGCCCTCCAGACCCGAAAAGCCACCCGTCGAAAACGGATGCCACCCAGGAGTTCGATCCGGCGGCGATCGAACTGCGGCTGGCCGGTCGAACGATGGAGACGCACGAGGATTCCGGCTGGAAGTGGTCTGAGCTCGACAACGTCGGGCCCAACGCCCCCAAGGACGCGCGCACCCATCGGGATGCCTTGAAACTGCTAGGGGCCTTCAT
>JBDSLN010000422.1:0-4360 GCA_039916365.1 Vicinamibacteria bacterium | reverse complement strand
GGACGCCGCGGCCCTTGAGACTCTGGAGAAAGTCGACACGCTGGTCATCGACAAGACAGGCACTCTCACCGAAGGCAAACCGAAGGTTGTCTCCGTCGTCGCGGCATCCGGATTCACCGAGGATGATGTGCTGCGCTTTGCGGCGAGTCTGGAGAAGGGGAGCGAGCATCCGCTCGCCGCCGCCGTTGTCTCTGCGGCGGAAGGAAAGAGTCTGGCTCTGACAACGAGCAAGGATTTCCGTTCGGTGACGGGAAAGGGTGTGGTCGGAACAATCGACGAGCGATCCATGGCGCTCGGCAACGAGAGCATCCTTGCCGAAATCAAGGCCGATGTGACAACCCTTTCGGGCCGGGCCGCGACCCTTCGCAAGGAGGGGCAGACCATCATGTTTCTCGCGGTTGATGGGAAACTCGCGGGCTTGCTCGGGACCGCAGACCCGATCAAAGGGTCGACGCAGGAAGCGATCGCAGCCCTTCGGAAGGAGGGCATCAAGGTGGTGATGCTCACCGGCGACAGCCAGGCGACCGCTGTGGCCGTGGGCGGGAAGCTTGGTCTCGATGAAGTGATCGCGGGGGTTTTGCCCGAAGGCAAGGTGAGCGCGATCAAGAAGCTTCAGGATGCTGGCCGAAGGGTCGCGATGGCAGGAGATGGAATCAACGACGCCCCCGCTCTCGCCCAGGCTCAAGTTGGAATCGCCATGGGCACCGGCACGGACGTGGCCATTCAGAGCGCCGGGATCACTCTGGTCAAGGGCGATCTTCTGGGCATCGTTCGCGCACGGGTCCTGTCGAGGGCGGTCATGTCGAACATCCGACAGAATCTGTTCTTCGCTTTTGTCTACAACGCGCTCGGTGTGCCGGTGGCCGCGGGTCTTCTCTACCCATTCTTCGGGCTGCTGATGTCTCCGATGATCGCGGCCGCCGCAATGAGCCTCAGCTCGGTTTCGGTGATCACGAACGCCCTGAGGCTCCGGCACGCGACACTGGACGTCTAGCGGCCCGTGACAGTCGGTCCATGAGGGCGAGACACTGGCGGTAGGTCTTTAGGGGGCGTCGTCCATGTACTGCTTTGCCTCCGAGGTGCGCCAGTGCGAAGGAGCCCGGGCGGTCAGATTGTCTTAACTTAAGTACAACCTGATCCGCCCGTCCGGCGGGGCAATGTCCGGTCTAGAAATTGACGCGGAGAGTGACGCCGAAGGTCCGCGGCTGATTGGTGAGAAAGCCGATGCGGGCCCGAGTGCCGCGCTCCCGGTCGAGGGCCAGATACGCCTCTTCGTCGGTCACGTTGTTGGCGTAGAGGGCAGCGTCCCACTTGGTCTTGCGGAGGCCGAGCCGCAGATTCGCGATGTTGTAGGAAGGCAACTCCGTGCTGTAGTCGAATTTAGTCGCGGTCAGCGGTCCGCCGATCGTGTTGTTGGCGAACGAAAGCAGGTTCAAGGTGCGGGTCTGATTGCCGTTCGAGTTCTCATCATCGACCTGGGTGAAGCGCGAGCCCACATGCTGGAAGGTCCCGGTCAGATAGACAAGCGATCCATTCTTCATCGACCACTGGTAGGTCGCGGCCGCGGAAAGTTGGACTTTGGGAACGCTGGGAAGGCGAGCGCCATCCCGGATCCCAAGGTCGCCGCCGGAAGACGCGAAGGTGGACTTGATGACGGAATCGGTGTAGCCGCCAGAGATGGAGAGATCGAAATTGTTGTTCGGCGTGATGGCAAACTCCGCTTCCAATCCCTGGCTGCGCGCCTTCTTCACGTTCAAAACCACTCGTGATGAGCACGACCCCGCGGTCTCGGTGGCTTGGAGATTCTTGATGTCGGTGTAGAAACCGGAAACGTTGAAGGAGCCGCGCCCGTCGAGGACCCGGGATTTTGAGCCCACTTCGTAGTTCAAGGAGGTCTCGTCCTTCCAGTTGTCGAGACCGCTATACGTCTTGAGATCCTGCTCCGTACACAGCGGGAGGTTGAGTTGGTCGTTGATTCCGCCGAGTCTGAATCCCTTGGAGACTTGGGCGTTCAGATTCGTGGTCTCAGACGCCTTGTAAGCCAGGATCACGCGCGGCGCCACACCGTTCGCGCTGATGGAGCCGGGCTTGCTCGCAGGATCGGCGAATATGCCGTCGAAAACCTGGGTGCGATCCTCGTTAAAATCGTAGTACCGCACGCCTCCGATCACGCTGAGCTTGTCATTGACGGACAATGTCCCTTCGCCGAAGACGGCAGTCTGCTTGAGTTCATAGTGGAGCTTCGAGAAGAAGAGCACATCTCTCGCCGCACCAAACTTCCCCGCGGTGGGAATGCCGGTGAGGGTTTCGAATCCCGCGACCAGCAGGCTTTGGCCGTAGTCGCGCGTGGTGTTGGAGTAAAACCCTCCGGCCACCCAGGTGAACCGATCCTTGCCGCCTGAGAAACGGATTTCCTGCGTGAACACCTTCGCCTTCGTGGCGTCGTCCAGAGGAGAGTCGAGAGAGTAGACCCGCTCCGGGAGGCCGATACTGCCGCCCGTGATACTCGAGGTCAAAGCACCGGCATCACGGATCACATCAACGTCGCGACTGGTGTAGGAGGTGATCGACGTGAGAGAGGCTCCGCCGAACTTGTAGCCGATGTTCAGGTCGCCGAGGAAGAACTTGTCTTTGAAGGGCTCGGCGATCTGCCTGAACTGCTCTCGTGAACCCAGGGTCACGGCCGGCCGCGTCGTCGTGTAGCGGTTCCCGAGGATATTGAAGACGTCGGTGCGGTTCCAGCCATCGGCCTTGGCTTCCTGGTACACAATACGCGGTGTGAGGGTCAGGCGATCGTTGGGAGCGATCTTGATCGCGGCTCGCACCCCCGTGCGGTCGCCGGTGTTGACGTCCTCGTCCTTGCTCGCCGGATCGGGCCGGATCAACCCCTGGGCCGTGCGGGTGATCCCCGGCGAGTCGATGTAACCGGCGAATCGGTTGTAGAAGGCAGCGACGCGCAGCGCGGCCTTGTCGCCCATCGGCGCGTTGAATCCAAACTTGACGTTGCCGCCCTGACTGCCGCCGCTTATGGAATTGCCTCCGAACTCACCGAACGCTTTGGCCTTGCCGCCGAGCTCGGGCTGGTTGGAGATGTAACGGACCGTGCCCGTCTCCGAGCCCGAGCCGAAGAGAGTGCCCTGGGGGCCGCGCAAGACTTCCACGCGCGACATGTCGAAAAGGTCGATGTCCGGCGTGAACAGGGAAAGAGAGATCACTGATTCATCGAGGTAGACACCCACCTGCTCCTTGACGCCGGGCTGGTCGCGAGCGATCTGGCCGGACGAGACGCCGCGCATGGCGACCTGGCTTTGTCCCGGCCCCAGGTTCTGCACGCTGAATCCAGCCACGTTCCTAGCCACGCCTTCGATGTCTTCGACGCCGCGTTCGCGCAGATCCGCCTCGGTCGGCGCAGCCACGGATACGGGCGTGTCCTGCACCGTCTCCTCCCGCCGCATGGCGGTGACCGTGACCTCTTCTTCACGGTTGGCCTGAAGGGAGAAGTCCGCGTTCAGCATCGCGCCCGCTGTCACGTTCAGCGCCCGCTGAGTCTTCGTGCTGAAGCCCTTCAGCGAGGCCGCGACAGAGTAGGTGCCCGCAGGAACCGAGACAGAATAGGTGCCGTCAGCGCCGGAGGTCGCGGTCTGCGACGCACGGGTTGCCTGATTGGTGACGGTGACGATCGCTCCGGGCACTAGCCCACCGCTCGCATCCTTGATGACACCGATGATCTTGCCATCTGCAGACTGAGAATAGGCCGGTCGAGCGTAGGCCACGCCAACCATGACAAGAAGAGCCACGAACCAGTTCTTTGAGAAACGCATTTGGCACACCCTTTCAAAAGTGAACCACCGCCCTCGGCGATTCGATTTGTTGCCTCCCTTTATACAGGTCGGGATCCCCCGCTTGTCAAACAAGCCGCTCCGAGCGGGGCACGTCACTAAAGTGAAGAGTTGACCTACGGAGGCAAATTAGCTTCTACGCTCTACGGCTTCACCGAAGCGATCCAACGATCCACGCGCGTTTCCAGAATCGTGAGAGGCAGTGCGCCGCCGCCAAGCACGGTGTCGTGGAAGGCGCAGAGGTCGAAGCGAGGGCCGAGCGCCGCTTCGGCCTTGCGCCGCAGTTCCTGAATCTTGAGCATGCCGATCTTGTAAGCCGTCGCCTGACCGGGTGTCACCATGTAGCGGCGGACCTCGGAGCGCGCCTGCGCCTCAGTGGTCGCTGAGTTGGCGAGGAAGTACTGCACCGCCTGCTCCTCCGACCAGCCCTTCGAATGCAGACCCGTGTCGACAACGAGACGGATCGCCCGCCAGATTTCGGACCCGAGACGGCCGATGCGTGAATAGGGAGTCTGATACGT
>JBDSLN010000421.1:0-3332 GCA_039916365.1 Vicinamibacteria bacterium | reverse complement strand
CCTGGCCAACCTCGCGCCGCGCGTACGCGTAGGCGTCCTCATGGTTCAAAGCGTCGGGAGCCAGGCCCAGATCGAAAAAATCCAGATCCGAATGCCTGCGTCGAACCTTGAGGGCGAAGCCCAGGAGTCGAACTCGACTCTGCGCGTCCAAAGCGCCCATGCGAAAGATGCTTCGGATCGAGTTGAGGTTCATCGAGTAGGGATGGCCATTCCGGTACACGATGTGCGCTACGGGACTCGCGTTTCGCAAGGCGACGCCCATCTCCTCGGCCAGAGCGTTCACGGACGAGTAGGCGCCGATCAGGAAGTTCGCGCCTACGTCAAAGGCGAGACCGTTTTTGGTGCGCGTGTTCATGCGCCCACCCACGGTGGGATGTCTTTCGAACACCTGGACGTCCGCACACGCCTTGCGCAGTTCCCAGGCACAGCTCAAGCCGGCGATGCCGGCGCCGATCACCGCGACCTTCATGAGCCCATTGACTCCGTCACCGGTGCTCGCGGATCCAGGCCGAGCGGCGGCATGACCTGACTTTCATTCCTTCAGAAGCCCAAGGTGTTCGATGGCGCGCACCTTGGCGAGGCGGCGCAGGTTGCGCGGCTGCCCGGCGAAACGAGCGTTCAGGAAGACGCGCACCAGATCCAGCGCCAGCCCGGACCCGATGACGGTTCCGCCGAGGCAGGCGACGTTCATGTCGTCGTGTTCGACGCCCTGGTGGGCCGAGTAGACATCGTGAACCAGGCCCGCTCGCACTCCGGGGAATTTGTTCGCGACGATGCAGACACCGACGCCACTGCCGCACAAGGCGATGCCGCGTGTCAGGTCTCCATTGGCGATGGCCGCTGCCAGGGGAATGACGAAATCGGGGTAGTCGTCCGCGGGATCCAACTCGTGCGCGCCGAAGTCCACGACGTCCCAACCGACGGCGATCAAGCACCGGATCAGTTCGGTCTTGAGCGCGAAGCCGCCGTGATCGGCCGCAAGTCCGACTCGATGCGCGGAGCCAGCCGACGAACCGGCCAGCGCCCACGCGGAAGGGTCCATCATGCTGTCCCGTTCGGTGTCACGTCGCGACAGAGCCAGCCAACCCATGTGTGACAGGGCGCAAGCCTCGCGGTTCGGTTCTGACATGGCTGCACTCTTGACGCGTCCGTCCTGCTATGGATGTTCCCGGGTCGGAACGCGAGCAGGGTTGAAGGCCGGGGACGCTTCTTCGAGCCCGGTCCCGGGCGAGAGCGCTTCCTGCAAGAGACGAAGGGCGCTCGCCGGATCGTCTGCGAAGCTGAAGAGATCGAGATCCTTCCGGTCGATCATGCCGTGACGCACGAGCGCCTCGAAGTTGATGATCTCGTTCCAGTACTTCGAACCGTACAGGATCACCGGAATGCGCCTCGGCAGTTTTTCCGTCTGCTGCAACGTCAGCACTTCCATCAGCTCGTCCAGAGTTCCGAACCCGCCCGGAAAGACGACCAGACCGTGAGCCAGGTGGGCGAACCACAGCTTTCGCATGAAGAAGTAGTGAAACTTGAACGAGAGCTCTCTGGTGATGTACGGATTGGGTTGCTGTTCGTGGGGCAGTCGGATATTGAGCCCAATCGTTTTGCCTCCAGCATCAGAGGCTCCGCGATTCACCGCCTCCATGATCCCGCCGCCTCCGCCCGAACAAACGATGTAACGATGCGCGGGCGAAGCGAGACCGATGGACCAGCGAGTCAGTTCCCGAGCGAGCTCTCTCGCTTCGGCGTAGTACGCGCCGAGCGGCCCGTCGGGCGAGAGGCGCGCCGAGCCGAAGAACACGATGGTGTCGCGGATCCGGTGTTGGCGAAAACGCGCGAGCGGCTCGAGGTATTCGGCGAGGATGCGAAGCGGACGAGCCTCCTCACTGTCGAGAAAGGCCTCGTTCGTGTAGGCGACGGCCGGCTGCTTCGTCTCGGGTGATTTCATGGCGTGATCACCTCACAGAAGATAGGCCGTTCGGTGAGGGCCATCTGTGCGCTGGTGAACACGAGCGCCGTGACCGTCTGTTTGGTGGATACGTACGCTGACGCACGGACCCTTGTCGGGCGGTCGGCGCACGGTGGTGCTCAGATGCTCGAGTCGCTTATTCCCCTGCCGAGGAAGATCGAGGTCAACTCCGTAGATCTCGCCGCGGTGCGGCTAGACGCGCACCGATTCGCGGCCAGCTCGGCGCTGACCGAAGGTGCGGTGCCGAGCCCTTCCGATCGCTCAGTTTTTTTGGCTTCGGTGACGGCGTCGTTGGCGCTGGGTACGCTGACGCACGGACTCCTTCAAACAAACGGCGCACCGTGGATGCCTATCAGGAGGAAACACATGACCCAGCCGCGCCCGTCCATTCAGAACATTCTTTGTCCGACGGATTTCTCGGATTTCGCCGCTCGTGCGATGACTCGCGCCGTAACCCTGGCCAGATGGTTCAAGGCTCCCCTGACCGCTCTGCATGTCGTTCCCGTCATGACTGGGTCTCAACTGATGCCCGGTCCGCTCTGGGAAGGCGGGCTAGTGGGCCTTCCCGCGGACCTTCTTTCCGAGCGCGAGGAGGATGTCGAGTCGGAACTTCGCAAGGTCGCGCAGTCCTACGACGCACCCGACGTCGAAATCCGGACGGAAATCGTCACCGGAACACCGTGGCGTGAGATCGAATCGAGAGCGACGACGCTCCCCGCCGGCCTTGTGGTCCTTGGGACCCACGGTCGAAGCGGATGGGATCGTTTCCTCATGGGCTCCACGACCGAGAAGCTGATCCGCAGATTGCCCTGTCCCGTTCTCACGGTTGGTCCTTCCGACCACGCTTCGTCGACGACCCCCTTCCGCAGAATTCTCTGCGCGCTTGATCTCACGACGACCTCCCATTCAACTTTGAAGCTCGCGTTTTCGTTCGCCGAAGAGAGCCTCGCCACGATCACGCTCCTTCACGTGATCGACGGAGAGCGTCCGGAGTGGTTTCCGGCCGAGCCGGCGCACGCCAGTCGCGAAGACTTTGCGCGCGCGGCGCGCGCGGGCGCCATCACGGAAATGTACCGCCTGGGCAAGGAGGCGCCGGGGCTTTGCAAGGTCGACAATCTGGCGACGACCGGAACGCCCTGGCGCGAAATCGTTCGTTTCGCTGAGCAGATCGCGGCCGACCTCATCGTGGTGGGCGCGCACGGACCCTCGGGCCTGGAAGAAGCATTCCTCGGATCTACCGCCGCGCAGACCGTCCGCCACGCGCCTTGCCCGGTGCTGCTCGCGCGTCCACCCGTGCAAGCGGCCTCCCATCGTGTCGCTGACGGGAAGACGACGCGATCGCCCACGGACCTGGTGCCGCCCCCGCCGC
>JBDSLN010000420.1:0-2502 GCA_039916365.1 Vicinamibacteria bacterium | reverse complement strand
ACGGCTTCCGTTCGTTCTCCAGCCTTCTCGAAGACGCGCAGCGTCGCGGCGTCGTGACGTTGCGGCGCGACCAGAAGTCCGGCAGCTACATCGTTGAGGACCTGGGTGCGGCGACCCGCGGCGAGGGTCTGATTCTTCCCGCGCGTCTGGTCGACACCGACACGACGGCACAGGTCGCGGCTGCTGCGGGCAACAACGATCAGGGATCGAACGGTTCCGGTCTCGCGAATCCGTCCGTGACCGTAGCCTCTGCGCCCGCGTCCTCGTCTTCGAACGGCGCGGCCAATGGCCACAGCAATGGTCATCGGAACGAGACCCGCGATCGTGATCGTGATCGCCGGCCGAGCATGGCCCCGGCTCCGACAGCCTCCTCATCGCCTTCCACTCCGTCGACCGCATCCTCAACCGGAATCGCTGCTCCCTCGCCCAACGCTCCGTCGGTGGTCGTCACAGCGAACTCCACTGTGTCCGAGGATGGTTCCATCGCGGGCGACAACGACGGCCCGGATGGAGATGCTCCCACCCGTCCTCGTCGTCGACGCGGCGGACGCGGGCGCGGACGCAATCGCGACGGCCGTCCGAATGGCGAGCGAGAACAGCGCCCCGATCTCGAAGCTCGTGCAGAGGAGCTTCCTCTCCCTCTTCCGGTGGATGAGGATTCAGACCCGCTGATTCCCACTTCGCCCGAAGCGGCCGCGGCGTATTCGGAGATGCTTAAGCGCGCGACCACGACGGAAGCGCCCGTGTTCAGCAAGCCGGCGGAAAGCTGGGGCATTTGGGGTGCGGAGTCCACCAAGGTTGAGACACGACCGACTCCGGAGCCTGCCCCGAAACCGGAACCGGAACGCATCGTCGAATCGGTGTCGGTGATCGAACCGCGTCCCGAGCAGATCAAGGTCGTGACTCCTCGTGTGGAAGCATCGGCTCCCACGACGGTCGAGACGCCGGCGATTCCGCCCATTCCGAAGGTGCCCCGCGTGCCTGAAGTAAAACCTGCGTCGCCGGTCGCCGCCGTCGATCCAAGCAAAGCATCGTTCTCGCTGCTCGGCTGGCTTAAAGGCGGGGGCTAACCCTCTTACCGGCAAAACGCTCAAGTCGAGCTACATCAGGCTGGCGTAGAGGTCCTCAAACTCGCCCACCACGCGCTCGGCGCCGAAGAGCGACTGGGCACGACGACGCGCGGCCTCGCCCATCTCGTTCCGGTGTTCCTTGTCGCGGAGGATTTCGGCGCACCGTTCCGCCAGCCCCTCCACGTCGCCGACCGGAAGCAAATAGCCGCACTCCGCGTGCTTCACAACTTCGGGCAGACCGCCCGCGTCAGAACCGACCACGGGAATCCCCGCGGCCATCGCGGCGAGTGCTGCGAATCCAAACGACTCGTTCTCGGACGGAAGCAGCAAGACGTCAGCCTGAGGAAGCGCTTCGTAACTTTCCACGCCGGAGAGGAATCGAACTGAGCCCTCGATGCCCAGGGTTCGGGCGCGTTCACGAGCGAGTGCTCGTTCCGGACCGTCGCCGACCAGCAGCAGTTCACAACGAACTTCGCGAAGGACTCGCGCGAAGGTCGCGAGAACGATGTCAATGCGCTTGCCGGGACGGAAGTTGGAAATGTGAAGAATCGCGGGAAGCTCGGACGAACCGACCTTGAAGGTTCGTGGCACCGGATCGAGGAAATCCGGAATGACATCGATCTTCCGGGGACCAAACTCCTGAATGACTTCGCGACGGAGCGCGCCGGACACGCACGTCACCGCATCCGAGGAGTCGAGACCGTTGCGCGCGAGGCCCACCAGACACAGATCCGAGGCGACCAGCATCAACTCAACGCCGTGCAGAGTGGTGACGAGCTTCGGACCATTCACGGGAAGCAGACGTTTGGCCAGGGCGGCGGCGACCGCGTGTGGCAAGGCGGCGTGAACGTGAATGAGGTCGAGCTTCGCCTCCTCCGACACCGCGGCGATCTTGGCGGCGAGCGCAAAGTCGTGCATCGGCGGATCGGTGATGGCGCAGGTTGTCGGATCGATGACGTGTTCGCTCACGCCTTCTTCGGCGAGATGCGGCGTGCCCGAACGATGCCCGATGAAATGAACCTCATGCCCCCGACGAGCGAGGTTGCGGGAGAGAGAGGCGGCGACCGTCATCGACGCGGTGCCGAGCGGAGGAGCAACCATTCCGATCTTCATATCGGCAGCACCTGATGGCCTTTGGCCCACGGGTCCATGCGGTCGCGAATCTCATCGATCACAGGCGGACCGTAGCGGGCCAGCAGCGCAATCCAGGCGACGCCGCGTTCCTGCAGGGCGCCTCCCGGGAAAATAAAGTCGCGCGTGCGGCGCAGCCGTTCGGCGCGGGTCACATCCTGACGCTTCATGGTCCGAAGCGCCTTCTCATGCAGACCTTCGACTTGATGGAGTGCTCGACCAAGCGAAGACTGAGTGGCGCCTCGCAGAGTGGGATCAAGCTTGCCCAGGGCGTCCTCGACGTTTTGGAAGCCTGCTTCGA
>JBDSLN010000419.1:0-5076 GCA_039916365.1 Vicinamibacteria bacterium | reverse complement strand
ACCGTCCTGGTGGTGGATGACGAAGCCGATGCGCGTCATCTCGTGGCGACCGCACTTCGAGGCAAGGGCGCCGAGGTGACGACCGCGTCGAACGCAGCCGAGGCGCTTGACCTGATCGGACAACGTTCATTCATGGTGATGGTCAGCGACGTCGGGATGCCAGAAACGGACGGCCACGATCTCATCCGGCGCATCCGCAAGCTGGGAACCGACGGGGCCGCATTGCAAGCGGTCGCTCTGACCGCCTACTCCCGGGAGGAGGACCGAAGGCTCGCGCTCGATGCGGGCTTCCAAACCTACCTCTCGAAACCCGTTGATCCGGACGAACTGGTGAAGGTCGTCGCCAGCCTGGCCATGGCGGTTGAGATGCGGGTTCATCAGAGCCCGCCGGGAACGGTCGCCCGCGCCGAGACACTCGCCAAGTTCGAAAAGGAGCTTGGGGCGCACGGTGTGCAGGAAGCGCTCCGTTTCCTCAACAGCCGCACCGCTCATCGCTTCACCGGGATCTATCGCTTCGATCCCCCGACCCTGCGGAACCTCGCCTTGCTCGATGCCGACGACCGCGCGGTGGCCCAGGGCGAGCACCCGCCGATGGAGGCCACGTACTGTTCCATCGTGGGGACGTTTGAGCGGCCCTTCGCCACGGAAGACACCCTTCAAGACGAGCGGCTTCGCGCGCATCCGGCCCGCGAGTCGGTCCGTTCCTACTGCGGCGTTCTTCTGCGTCGTGACGACGGAACGCCGTTTGGAACGCTCTGCCACTTCGATCTCGTTCCCTGCGATGTGCCGGTCGCCGAACTGGCGTTGATGGAAGCAGCGGCGCCACTTCTGATGAAGGCCATCGCTTCTTCCTGACGTTTGTCGGTACAGGTGTAGATCCAAATGACGAAGACAAATCCAAAGGGTTTCGCGACCCAACTCGTTCACTCGGGTGAACGCAGACAGCCGCCGGTCGGCCGGCCGGTGGCAACACCGATCTACGCGAGTTCGGCCTTCACCTACGACTCGATGGAGGAGGTCGACAAGGTATTCAGCGGGGACGGCGGCGACTACGTCTACACGCGTTACGGGAATCCGACGATCGGGGCGTTGCAGGACGCGTTGATCAGTCTTGAAGCGGGAACCGTCGCGTGCGCCTATTCCTCGGGCATGGCGGCGCTCCACGCTGCGCTCTTCGCCTGCGAACTTGGGCCAGGGTCCACCGTGCTTGCTTCCCAGGATCTGTACGGCGCGAGCTTCGACCTTCTCTACAAGGTGTTCGGCGTGGCCGGCGTCAAGACCGCAACGGTGGACTTCAACGACCTGGACGCCTTGCGCGCGAAAGTGGAGGCGACAAGGCCCGCGGCCCTGCTGGCCGAGACAATCTCCAATCCCCTCCTCAAGGTCTGCGACATCGCGGCTGTCGCGGAGATCGCGCATTCGGTCGGGGCGCGCCTCATCGTCGACAACACGTTCGCGTCTCCGTTCCTTTGCCAACCGCTGACCCTCGGCGCCGACTTCGTCGTCCATAGCGCCACGAAGTATCTCGGTGGTCATGCGGACGCGCTCGGCGGAGTGACGGTGGCCCGGCAGGAGACTGATCGTCTCGCCCTCGTCAGCGTGATGAAGCTGGTCGGCGGCATCGCGAGTGTGTGGGAGGCGCATCAGATCCTGCGCGGCATCAAGACGCTTGGCCTGCGCATGGAGCGCCAGTGCAACAATGCCCGCGCGCTGGCCGAGCACTTCAAGGATGATCAGCGGCTTGCTCGCGTGCACTATCCGAGCCTCTCGGCGGAAGCCGCGACTGGCTTGGTCGGACGCGTCCTTCGTGCGCCCCATGCCGGTGCGCTCGTTTCGCTGGAACTCAAAGACAACACCAAAGCCGCGGCATTCCGATTCATGAACGCCCTGGAACTCTGCGTTCGTTTGACGAGCCTGGGCGATGTCTTTACCGGCGTCTCGCACTCGGCGAGTTCGTCGCACCGCGAGGTCTCGCCTGCTCAGCGCGCGCGACTCGGTATCAACGACGGACTGGTGCGCATTTCGGTGGGGATTGAAGACGTGGCCGACATACACGCCGACATCGACCAGGCCCTCGCCAAGAGCGTTGCCTAAGTACAGACGATGATTTCCGTCAAGGCCGAACATCTCTCCACCATCAAATCGCTCGGTGAGGCCGCGTACCCGAACGAGTGCTGCGGCCTCCTGATCGGCCGCACCCACGACGACGGCCGGAAGGTCGTGGTCGAGACCTTCGAGATCACGAACGCCATCGCGGATGGCGCTCAGCACGACCGCTCGCTCATCACCCCGCAAGACCTGATGCGCGGCGAGAAATACGCGCGCTCCAAACAGCTCGACGTGATCGGCAACTATCACTCGCATCCCGACTGGCCAGCAAAGCCGTCGCAGTTCGACCTCGATCACGCCTGGCCGACCTGGTCGTACATCATTGTTTCGGTGCCTGACCGAAAGGCCACCGACATCTTTTCGTGGGAACTCGAGCCCGATCGTTCGCGGTTCAATTCGGAAAACATCGACATCGCAAAGGAAGACTGAATCATGGCTGTCACCGTCGTCATCCCCACCCCGCTCCGCCAGTTCGCGAACAACAAGTCAGAGCTCAGCGTCGACGCGGCCACCGCGGGTGCGGCGCTCGATGCGCTCACCACCACGTTCCCTGAACTTCGTCAGCATCTCTTCAACGAGCGCAACACGCTGAGGAACTTCATCAACATCTATGTGGGCGATGAAGACATCCGACATCTCGATGGCCCGAATACCCCCGTTAGAGACGGCGACACCGTGATGATCGTCCCCGCGATCGCCGGCGGTTCGGGGGCCGCCGCCGTGGCGGAAGCGGCAGTCGAAACCGAACTGCCCACGCTCACCAACGCCGAGATCGCACGCTACAGCCGTCACCTCATCCTCAATGAAGTCGGCATGGAAGGCCAGCGCAAGCTCAAGGCGGCGCGCGTCCTGATGATCGGCACGGGCGGGCTCGGCTCACCCCTCGGCCTCTATCTGGCCGCGGCCGGCGTGGGCACGATCGGCCTCGTCGATTTCGACGTCGTGGACGAATCGAACCTCCAGCGACAGATCCTTCATGGCACCAAGGACGTCGGCCGTCTCAAGACGGCGTCCGCGAGAGATCGTCTGCAGGAGATCAATCCCTACATCAACATCGACACCTTCGAGACTCATTTGACCAGCCAGAACGCGCTGCAGATCATGCGCGACTACGACATCGTGGTCGATGGCACTGACAACTTCCCCACCCGCTACCTCGTGAACGACGCGTGCGCGCTGCTCGGCAAACCCAACGTCTATGGCTCGATCTTCCGCTTCGAGGGACAGTCGAGCGTGTTCTGGGCCGCGAAGGGTGCGTGCTATCGCTGCCTCTATCCAGAGCCGCCTCCGCCGGGCCTCGTCCCGTCGTGCGCCGAGGGCGGTGTGCTGGGCGTCTTGCCCGGCATCGTGGGTTCGATTCAGGCAAATGAAACGATCAAGCTGATCCTGGGCGCCGAAGGCACCCTGCTCAATCGCCTTCTCCTCTTCGATGCGTGGACCATGAAGTTCCGTGAACTCAAGCTCCGCAAGAATCCGTCGTGCCCGATGTGCGGCGAGAATCCGACCATCAAGGAGCTCATCGACTACGAGGAGTTCTGCGGCATGAAGCCGAAGCCTGCGGCCGTGGGCGGTCCGGCGAAAGCGCAGATCACGGCTAAGGAACTCGACGCCATGATCAAGCGAGGCGACGACATCCAGATCATTGACGTCCGTGAGCCGTTCGAGTACGAGATCGCGAAACTGCCGAACACAAAGCTGATCCCGTTGAAGCAGGTGGTCGCCCGTGCAAACGAGATCGACCCAACCCGCACCACCGTGGTCCACTGCAAGGGCGGCATCCGCAGCGCCCAGGCCATCGCGGCCTTGCAGGAGTCAGGCTTCAAGGGATCGCTGATCAATCTCCAGGGCGGAATCCTGGCCTGGTCGAATGACGTCGATCCGTCCGTTCCGAAGTACTGAACCACCCGCTGTCTCGATCGTCAGCCTGAAGGAATCGGGCCGGCGCGCCTGCTCTTCCTGAATCGACTGATAGCGCTTGATGCGCCAGATCACGCCCTGATACCCGCCGCCGGGCCGATCCCCTGACGCGCACGTCGCATGCGCATCATGACGCATTGGGAGGACGGTTCGGGCCAACTAACCGATCAATCTGTCGTACTCCGCGTGCGAGCCGATCCAAAACCATTGAACGCCACCGGGAACGTCGTGCCCGAGAGCGCGATATCGGTCCCCAACTCGGACGGACCAGACCGCGCCGATTCGCTTTAAGTGGAGGGAAGCATGTCGCGGATCTGCCTTCAAGAGATCGAAGTTCTTATCGGCGATTATGCGCACCGGAGACGGCAGGTCCTCGTAGAGCGCCCAGAACCGGGACGACGCCCAGTGCTTCAAAGAGTACGACTCTTGCCTGCCTTGAACTCCGCGAGCGATTCCCCGGCCAGGGCGGCGAGTCGGCCGGCCGTGGAGTCGGACTCGATCTGGTGGTCCCACGCGCGTGCATCGAACTCCAGAAACCAGGAACGCAGCTTCACCAAATCGGCGGCCGACAGATTCTCGATCCGTTGCTCGATCTGCTCAACTTCGCTCATAGCCCTCTCCCAGCTTCCGTCGTCCACGATGGCCGACGTGTTTAGTGCCGTTGAAATCATAGTCCTCCCAGATTGAAGCCACCCTAACGCCCCGGCCGCGATGGCTATAGCACGCGCATTGCTCAGACCAGGACGATGAGTTCCTTTCATCCCACCTGCGCCTTTTTCGTGCCTTCCCTTTCTTTCCGCCGTCATCGCACTGACGGGTTGCGCCTCGGCTTCGCGCGCGCCGGTTTCAGTCGGCACCGCTGGTCTCGCTCCTCGCGAATCGAGACTGTTCCAAGGAAATGGCTGGCGCGTAGCGCGGACGAGCGAAGGATCTCCGGAGCCGGGCCGTCGCGTAGGAGTCGCGCTTTCCGTTTCCAGCTTTCCGAGCGTAGAGGCGGCTAAGGTCGGCAAACGGCTTTAGTGCCGCCCGCAGACGCCGTGCCCGGTGGAG
>JBDSLN010000418.1:0-3696 GCA_039916365.1 Vicinamibacteria bacterium | reverse complement strand
GGTCAGCGCTACGCGCTTGGTCCCATTGTCGAAGACGGCCGACATTTGTTCGTGAATCCCGGTATCGGAACGAGCATCATCCCCGTTCGCTTCGGCGTTCCGCCCGAGATCTCGGTGTTGACGCTTCACTCCATCGCGTCGCACGAATCCCGCGAGTGACGCGATGATCTGGCTCGTTCCTCAAGACGGCTCTTCCCGATCGGAACGGCGGGAGGCAGACTAGAACCGGAACGCCACTCCGGCGCGCGCCGTCCAGAAGCCGGGCGTGAACTTCGGGATCTCCAGCTGCGTCACGATATTCGCGAGCAGGGCCTGCTGAACCGCGGTCAGTGCGCCTGATTGCGCCGATTCCCATTTCAGCTCCGAGCGCCTGAAGGCGAAGCCGCGCCCCTCGGCCAGGACGGCGAAACCTCGCGCGATTTTGATCTGAAGAGTGATGCCTCCGTTCAAGCCGAGATGGTGCGTCTCCGCGGCGTTGACGGGCCTCGCGGTGAGAGACACGGGGAAAGCGGCGCTCAAGTTCGCCACCGTCAACGTGGGGAGCGCGTCGAGTTCCACCTTGGACAGGTAACTGACCCCACCGGAGAGGCCAATGCCGATGCGGCCCTGCGATTGGACGCGGAGATTCAGGGACTTGGGCTTGACCCGTCGCAGATCCGTCTTGCCCACCCCCAAGGTCACCGGCAGCGTGGAAACGGGTGAACCGGCCGGTCCAAGTTCAAGCGTGTAGTTGCCGCCGAAGGACTGAAGATCCACATCGACCGCGTCGATGCGGCCTTCCAATCCAAAGGAGTTGGACAGGAAGAGGGTCGCTGCGGCTCCGAAGGAAATTCCGCCTTTCGCTTCAAGCGACGGCGCTTCCTTGACGTTGAGGCGCGCCAGCTGCACCTGGGGGGACCCGCCGCTGAACGTGAAAGTCTGTTTGTAGGTTGGAACCGCCGGGCCGGTGAACAACGCGAACTCAAATCCACCGCCCGCCTCACTGGACGCAACGCCACCCAGACTCACCCCACCCGCGATGAGCCCGATTTGAAGGAGTTTCTTCATTTCCGAGCCGCTGCCTCTGCAATCGCTTTCTTACGGGCGGCTTCGAACTCATCGCCCGTGTTCCAGGACGGCATCGCCGTTTGATTTGCGACCTCCAGTCCGAGGAAGAGGCAAAGCTTGAAGTCATCGATCGCGCCGTCGAGATTCCACCAGTCGCGGAGTTCATCGCTCACCTGGTGATAGTGCTTGTCCTCGTAGTCCTGCTGCTGTTCCTTGCCCCAGCCGGCGGGTTTGCCGACTATTTCAGTGCCCGGATCGAAGTACGCGGCGGGCACGCCCTTCTTCGCGAAGCTGAATTGGTCGGAGCGATAGAAGAAGCCCTTGTCGGGTGATTGGTCGGGAACGACATGACGCCCCTGACGGGTCGCAAGAGCGATGATGATCTTGTCAAGGCTCGACTTGCCGAAGCCGATCATGGTGACGTCCTTCGTGGCGCCCCAGATGTTGCCGCTGTCCATGTTGATGTTCGCGGCGATGCGGCCGGCCGGAATCGGCGGATGTTCGGCCAGGTACTTGGAGCCAAGCAGCCCCTGCTCTTCGCCCGCGACGGCGGCGAAGTACATCGTGCGACGCGGCTTCGTAGGAACTGCGGCCACCGACTCCGCGATCGCGAGCAGGCCTGATGTGCCGAGAGCATTGTCATGCGCACCGTTGAAGACGCCATCCTGACCGGCGGGAACATCAATGCGGCCGAAGTGATCGTGATGCGAGGTGTAGATCACAGCCTCGGCCTTAAGTGCTGGATCCGATCCTGTGATCCTGCCAATCACGTTGGCGCTCGCCTTCTTCTGCACCACGTTTTTGAGCGTCATCGAGAGCGTGACGCCAAGCGGCACCGGCTTGAAGTCCTTTTTTTGCGCGGCCGCGATGAGCGCGGTTAAGTCCTGACCCGAGAGGGCCACGATCTTTCTTGACGCGTCTTCGGTTGCCCACATCTTGATTTGAACGCGCGGGCCCGTCTCTCCAGCGAGGCTGAACAGCTCGCCCGACCAGGAGTTCTGAACGACCGAGAAGTCATAGCCCGCGGAGGGCTTGGTGTGAATGATGATCGCTCCCGCGGCCCCCTTCGAAGCGGCCATCTCGTACTTGTAGTCCCAGCGGCCGTAGTACAGACGAGTCGTGCCCTTGAAGAGCTTGGGATCGGACTCCGGGTCGTTGTTCATCATGACCAGGACCTTGCCCTTCACGTCGAGGCCCTTGTAGTCATCCCAACCGTACTCGGGCGCCACGATTCCGTAGCCCACGAACACCAGTTCCGCGTTCTCGAAACCAGAGCTTGCCTGCTCGACGCCGCTGAACGCGACGTAGTCCTGTTTCGGGATCGTGATCGACGCGCTGCCCTTCTTGAAGTCGAGCGAGTCGGGCGACGTGCTCTTCATGCCGACGATCTCGACTTTCTGGATGTAGGTGCCGTCGGGCGCACCGGGTTCGAGACCGAAGCCTTCGAACTGAGACGCGATGTAGGCCTGAGCCAACTGGTCGCCGCGCGTGGCGGGGCCGCGTCCTTCGAGCAGGTCGCTCGCGAGGAAGCGGACGTGACCTTTCAGTCGGGCCGAGGTCAGATATTTCTTCGCGGCCGCGACGGCCGCGGGCGGGATGACGACTTGCGCGCCGGCAGCGGCCGAAAGGCCAACGAACAGGGCTCCGAAAGCGAGGACTCTCTTCATCCTCGAAGCATAAGGTGTGGGTCTCGGTCGGCTTGACTCAGCCCTTCGACTTCGCTCAGGGACCACCCGCTTAGGAGCTGCTGACCCGCCCCTGTCCGGCGAAGCGTCGACGGAAGACAGTGGGGGCGATACCGAATCGGCGCTCGAAGGCGCGGCGGAAAGAGTCGGCGCTGCCGAAACCCACGGACGACGCGACGGAGTCGATGGACGTTTTCGTCATGGCCAACCGCTGTCGCGCCTCGCCCAGGCGAAGATCTTCGACAAACGCGGCCGGCGTCTGTTTGAAACTGCGGATGAATCTTCGATTGAATTGGCGCGGGCAGAGGCTGGCCCTTTGCGCGAGCGCCTCGACGGAAAGATCCTGCTTGAGATGTCCGCGGATCCACGGACCCAGCGCCGCGATCGCGTCGGTTGACTCGGTTTGAAAACGCAGCGGCTCGGAATACTGCTCCTGACCGCCCGAACGTTTCAGGTAGACGACCATCTCGCGTGCGGCCCGCAGCGCCACGGCCGCGCCATAGTCTTCTTCGATCATGGCGAGGGCCAGGTCGATACCCGCGGTCACGCCGGCCGACGTGTAGTACGGGCCGTCCTTGACGTAGAGCGCGTTCGGATCGACGTTGAGCGCCGGAAACTTCTCCGCCACGTCGCGCGCGAATCCCCAGTGGGTCGTGACGCGCCGCCCGTCGAGCAGGCCGGTGGGAGCAAACGCATAGATCCCGGTGCAAACGGACGCAATGCGACGGATGCGCGGAGCGTTTTCTTTCACCCATGAGACCACGCGAGCGTTGATTCGCGACTGACGCAACCCCTGTCCACCGGGAATGAACAGGGTGTCGATGTCAACGCGAGTCTTGAGCGACTCATGAGGGGTGAAGACGATGCGCGATTCGGACTTGAACGAGCGTCGCGTGATGCCGAGGATCATCGTCGTGTAGCCGGGCACACGCCTTTCGCCACCGTCCTCGTCAACGAGGGCCGA
>JBDSLN010000417.1:0-4410 GCA_039916365.1 Vicinamibacteria bacterium | reverse complement strand
ACCAGGACGTTTCTTGATGGGTCACAAACCACGACACCTACGCACACGGAGCCAAGGACGCCCGGCGGCCCGGCAATCCAGCGCGTGTCGCCCGCATTGTGAATGAGCAGGGTCACTTTGATGGGATGGTTCGGTGCGATCGGACCGATGCACGCGTCCACCTCAGGAGTCATCACCTTGAGGTTCGCCAGAAGATGGCCCGGCTGGAGGCTGCTGGCGAGTTCGAAGCGTTCCAACAGGGTCAGGGTGGGTGATCCCGTCTGTTCGAACCACGCCACTCGATCGTCCACCATGTCGAGTTGAATCAGGCAATCGCCCTCGGCGCTGGCATTGGGAAGTCGGATCTCCAGATCGATCGACTCGCCCGGAGCCACCTCGCGGGGGAGATAGACGCGTACGAAACCACGCGCGATGGTCTCTCGCTTCAGATTGAGGAAGTGCGCGCCGAGTGCCACGAAACCGCCGAGTGGCGTCTTCTGATGAAGCCAGAGCGTGTCGCCGGTGTTCTTCACGCGGAGAGACTGAAGGGACCCGGGAAGCGAAGGATGCTTCACGAGAGATGTGGGTGTGATCTCCGCGCGCAATACGCTGGGATTCCGGCTATCGGGTGCGCCCGTACCCTTCCGCAGAGACAGAACCATGAAGTGGCGGAGCGCTTCGCGGAGCTGGTCGATGGGGAAGACCAGATCGTCACCCTCCATGAACTTCACGTGCTGATCGAGCGAGAAGGTCAGGCTGGACGGATCGGGGAAAGGCTTGAGATGCGGCGAATGAAACCCCACCACGTTCGCGACCTTCATCAGATCATCGAGATGAAGATCGTTCTCCAAAACGCCATGGATCTCCGTTTCGTAGGCGCCCTGATCGCTGTGGGCGTGGCCTTCACCCGGTTCGCCCATGACCAGACGACCGCCCGGCTTGAGAATGCGGAAGAACTCGCCCAGCACTTCGCTCTGGTTCGGCACGTGATGGAACGAGTCGAAGCAAACGATGCGATCAACGGAAGCGTCGGGAATGCCGAGCGCGTGGCCGGAGTACTTCACGAACTCCGGCTTGAGCTCCATCTGATGTCGCGGATCGGCGGCAAACATCTCACGACCGAAGTTCAGCGCGGTCTCACTTACGTCGACGGAGATCGTCCGGCAGCGCAGGCGATTCATCATCGATGACAGCCAGCAGCTTCCAGCACCGAAGTCCACCACGGTCATACCCACGCCCAGGTCCAACTCGTGCAGCACCAAGCCCAGGCGATACAGGATCCCCGGCGTGTCGCGCACGGTGCTGAGCGGCTTGTTCAGGACATGAAGGCGCGCGTCGGGTTCGGCCGCGATGTGCTTCCAGTGTCGCTCGGCGTTGCGGTTGAACTCCTCGGCCCGGCTCAGCAGTTCCGCTTCCGAGTAAGTCGGATGGTCGTGAACGTGGGGAGCTTTGGGCGTGGCGCTGAGAGCTTGATACGCGAGCGAGAGATGGCGACGGAACGCGCGATAGTCCATGAGAGCGCCGCATTCTCGCAGCCTTTCCGTGGTTCATCCGGCCCATGAACCTGTATAACGATCCCGTGCGCGTTGGTGATGAATGGGAGGCAGCATGAAGAGAACGATGTTCGGGCTGGCGGTTGGTGTGGTTGTGTTTGCGCTGATGCCCCCGACGGTGGAGCCTCGGTCCCCACAGGCTGCGCCGCCCGCTCCGGTGAAAGCCAATGCGCCCATCGACATCACGGTCAGCGAAGGCACGTCGATGTCGGTCAGCGCATCTCCCGACGGCTCCGCGTTCGTCACTGATCTTCAGGGAAGCCTTTGGATCGTGCCGTCTAGGGGTGGTGCTGCGAAGCGGATCACCGACCACTTCAATGACGCACGTCAACCTGCATGGTCGCCGGACGGAAAGACCATCGCGTACTTCGCGTACCGCGACGGCGGCTACGACTTATGGGCCATCTCGCCCGACGGTTCCAACCAGCGCAAGCTGACCTGGGGCAACTTCGATGATCGGGAACCCGCGTGGTCCCACGACGGAACGCGACTGGTCTTCTCGTCGGATCGTGGAGATCCTCTCGGCAGCGACTACAACGTCTGGGCGCTTGACCTCAAAACCGGCGCGCTGAAGCAACTCACGAAGGATCCGGCCAACGACTACATGCCGACGTGGTCGCCCGACGACCAGGAGGTTGCCTTCATCTCGACGCGTGAGAACTCGCAATCGGTTTGGGCGGTCAATGTTGGGAGTGGCGCGGAGCGGCGCGTGACCGATCCGAAGATCCGCGCGGAGTCGCCGTCCTTTGGACCTGCGGGCGATCTTGTCTATCACTCGGCGCTTCCTGGTCAGAGCCGGCTGGAGCTTGCGGGTAAGTCGCTCACCGGCGAGGAGAACGCGTTCACATTCCGAGTGTCCTGGACCTCGCCGACGGAGTTCGTCTACGTCTCCGATGGGAAGATCCGACGTCGTTCCATCAGCACGCCCGACGCCGCGCCGCAAACCATTGAATTCACCGCGGCTCTTCAAGTCACGCGTCCGCAGTATGTCCATCTCAAGCGTGACTTCACCTCGACGCTTCCACGCAAGGTTCTCGGTATTGTTCGCCCGGAGATCTCGCCCGATGGAAAACAGGTCGCCTTCGCGGCGATCGGTGACATCTATCTGATGTCGATAGGCGGCAAGCCGGAGAACATCACGAAGGATCGTTTCCTCGACACAGAACCCGCCTGGTCCCCCGACGGAACCAAGCTCGCGTACTCGTCCGACAAAGGCGGCGATCTTCTCCAGCTCTGGGTGCGCGATCTGAAGTCCGGCCAGGATCGTCAGCTCACCAAGCTGACGACCCAGCCGATGGGCGCTGCTTGGAGTCCAGATGGAACGCGCATCGCGTTTCTTGAAGTGGACGGTATGTGGCGTCGCGCCGCGGGGTCGGTGGTGGATGTAGCGACGGGCAAGGTCACGAAGATTCACGATTCGCTGTTCGGTCCGGGCATGCCGTCGTGGTCGCCGGATGGCAAGCGCGTCGCGGTCGCGATGGTCGCGCCCTACTCGACACGATTCCGTGAGGGAACCAACCAGGTGCTCACCCTGTCGTCCACGGGTGGTGACGACAAGTGGTTCGCGCCGCAGCCCAATCTCTCCATCGACTCACGTGGCGGTTGCGGCCCCGCGTGGTCGCCGGACGGCACCAAGATGGCGATGATCTACGAAGGCGTCCTGGCGGTCGTGCCGGTTTCAAACAGCGGTGAACCTCTCGGCCCGCCACGCCACATCACCACGGAGCAGGCGCATTCGCCGAGTTGGGCGGGCGATTCGAAGCACATCCTTTATCAGTCGATGGACAAGCTGAAGCTGATCGACATCGAGACCGGCGAGATCAAGGACGTGCCGGTCGATCTGAACTACACGCTGAATGTCCCGAAGACGCGCACATGGATTCACGCGGGCCGATTGGTCGACGGCAAGAGCGAGACCGCGCGAACCAACGTCGATGTTGTGGTTGAGGGAAATCGCGTCGTCAGCGTCGCTGCGCACTCAAAGGTCGGACATGCGGGCCCGAACTTCATCGACGCCTCCGCCTTGACCTTGATGCCGGGTCTGATCGAGTTCCACTCGCACCTTCAGAAGGACATGGGCGAAGCGCAAGGCCGCGCTTGGCTGTCGTTCGGCATCACCACGGTGCGAAGTCCCGGCGGCACGCCGTATGAAGCCGTTGAGGATCGCGAGGTCATGGATGCGGGCGTGCGGCCCGGCCCGCGCGTGTATTCCACCGGCTATCTGATGGAGTGGCAGCGCGTCTACTACAAGATGGGCATTGCGATCTCCAGTCCGAGCCAGTTGGAGATGGAGCTTCAGCGCGCGAAGGTTCTTCAGCACGACCTCGTTAAGAGCTACGTTCGCATGACGGATCTTCAGCAGCGCCGCATGGTGGAGTTCGCGCACGCGAACGGAATCCCGGTCGCAACGCATGAGGTGTACCCGTCGGCCTTCGTGGGCGTGGATGACACCGAGCATGTCGCCGCCACCAGTCGTCGCGGCTATTCCCCGAAGTCGAGCACGTTCCAGCGCACCTACAACGACGTCATCCGGATCTTCGGCACCGCGCAGACGATCTTCTGTCCGATGATCGCCAATGCCGGCGTCCGTCGTGTCTTTGCCGCGAATCCGGACCTCGCGAAGGATCCCCGCTTCCTGCTCTATCCGGCGTGGATGCGCGATCAGGTGGCCGGTCTTGGTGCTGGTCGTCCGCTCGCGATTCCCGGTGGTGACCTCGGCGATCCCGCAGGTCCGGGCAAGATGGTGATGGATCTTTTGAAGGCGGGCGCGCGCATCGTTGCGGGAACGGATTCGCCGAACGCGGTCAATCTTCATGGGGAACTCGCGGGCTACATCGCTGCGGGTATGACGCCGTATCAGGCCCTGCGCGCGGCGACC
>JBDSLN010000416.1:0-6581 GCA_039916365.1 Vicinamibacteria bacterium | reverse complement strand
AAGAATCAGAACGTGGGTCGTTCCTGGCACGCTTCCATAGCCCTCGAGAAGGCGTTCAAGGGCGGCTTCGCCAAGGGCGGTTACAGCTATGGCGAGGCGAAGAACACGGTCGACGCAGGCTCCATCGCCTTCGGCTCTTGGAGCGGCAATCAGCAGTCGAGCAACCCGAACAACCCGGGCCTCGGTTATGGCGGCAACTCCCCCGGACACCGCTTCTTCATCGCCGGATCGATCACGCGCGAATACCTCAAGCTCGGGAAGACCACGTTTGGCGTCTTCTGGCAGGGCATTCAGGGCAACGGTTCCTACACGGTGAGCGGTGATCTAAACAACGACGGCACCTCGAACAACGACCTGATCTACATCCAGAACAGCGCGACGGAGACGAACTTCGTTCCCTTCACGTCGGGCGGAGTGACGTTCACGGCGGCTCAACAGCAGCAGGCCTGGGATGCCTACATCTCCCAGGACAAGTACCTGAGCAAGCATCGGGGTCAGTATGCGGTGCGCAACGCCGTGTTCCTCCCCATCGTCCGTCAGGCCGATGTGTCAATCTCTCAGGAAATCTTCCGCAACGTGGGCGGCAAGCGGCACTCGTTGCAGTTCCGCGCCGACATCTTGAACGTCGGGAACCTCCTGAACAAGAACTGGGGCACCGGCGTGCGGTTCGTCAACGCACAGCCCCTGATCATCGCGTCGGCGGCGCAAGGCGGATCCATCAACGCTGCGGGCGCTCCTCAGTACACTCTGCGCGCGATCAACGGTGCACTCATGACGGAGACGTTCCAACCCACCGCGTCGATCGGTGACGTCTACCGCGTCCAGTTCGCACTGAAGTACAACTTCAACTAGCAGCCGAAGGCTGCGTATCCCGGCGGACCCCCTTCGTTAGACCGGAGGGGGCAAGCGCCGGGATCCAGACTAATTGAAGAAAAGGCCGGGTGGACCGATCCATCCGGCCTTTTTCTTTGCTTCAGATTTTCGAACGCGTTAACCCCGATTTGGCTTTGACCACGGAGCCGCCCGGGCATAGAGTCTTCAAAGACTTTCTCGAACCGCCCGTTCCAATTTGCCAGGCGACACGTCTCGAAACGATCTGTCCTCTGAAGCGCTGGATCGCTCCCTAAGATCGAGACGCGGTTCGATATTTATTTCAAGACGACAAGCAATCAAGAAAAGGGAACGGTCATGAAGAATTTTCTGAGGAACTGGCAACGAGTGGCCCTTGCCACCGGACTGATGTTCGGAATTACCGGCGGCGCGTCCGCCCAGGTGACGACGGGCGCCATCAACGGACTGGTCACGGATGAGTCCG
The DNA here is from genome assembly GCA_039916365.1 of Vicinamibacteria bacterium. GTDB lineage: Bacteria > Acidobacteriota > Vicinamibacteria > Fen-336 > JAGNNV01 > JAGNNV01. The sequence goes on along the minus strand of JBDSLN010000416.1, from coordinate 5,266 downwards.
GCGGCGTGCTGCCAGGCGCCACCGTCACCGCGATCCACGTCCCCACCGGCAGCCGCTACACCGCGGTGACCGGGACCGACGGACGCTTCAATCTCCTCAACGTCAGAATCGGCGGGCCCTACAACTTGACGGTCGACATCTCCGGCTTCAAGGGCGGATCCCGCACGAACCTGATGGTAGCCCTCGGCGCCGACGTCAGCGCGCCCTTCAAACTCGCAGTGGCCTCAATGTCCGAGACGGTGGAAGTCACCGCCGACGCGGGTGCGCTCATCAGTTCCACCCGGAACGGTCCAGCCACGAACATCGCGCAGGCGGCGATCGAGAACATGCCGACGGTGTCGCGCTCAATCACCGACATGGCGCGCCTCTCTCCCCACTTCACTCCGGTCGCCAATGGTGCAGGAGACGGTCCGGACGTTCTTTCCGTCGGCGGACGCAGCAGCCGTTACAACAACATCCAGATTGATGGTGCCAACAACAACGATCTCTTCGCCCTCGCCTCCAACTCAGGCAACCCTGGCGGCGGCACGTCAACCCAGCCGATCAGCTTCGACGCAATCGCCGAGATCCAGCTGGTGGTTGCACCCTATGACGTGCGCCAGGGCGGATTCTCCGGAGGCGGCATCAACGCCGTCACCCGGAGCGGAACCAACAAGTTCCACGGCACGGCGCTCTACGAGTTCCGCAACCAGAAGTTCGTGGGCGACAGCGCTACGACCTTCAGTGCCACCACCGGCCAGAAGGTCGCCGACCCGCGCAAGATCAGCAACTTCAGCGAAAAGCAGGCAACCTTCAGCATCGGCGGCCCCATCGTGAAGGACAAGGCGTTCTTCTTCATCAACGGCGACCTCACCCGCAACGAAACGCCCACGGGCTTCTCGGCCGATGGTTCGTCCGGACAAACGTATCAGGCTTCGAGGGCTGAACTCGACCGCTTCCTCAGCATCCTGAAGAACACCTACGGCTACGATCCCTCGGCCGGCGGAAACCCTCTTGGTGAATATGTGCGAAACACGAAGAGCAACAAGCTCTTCGCCCGACTCGACTTCAACCTCTCCGACAAGCATCGCCTGACCGTACGCAACAACTACACCAGGCCGAAGACGGACGTCGGCTTCCCGAGCAACGCCAACTTCAGGACGCCCGACAACTACTACCAAGTCAACAATCGCTCCAACTCCACGGTGGCGCAGCTCAACAGCACCTTCGGCAAAGGCGTCAATGAGCTGCGGCTGAACTACCAGGTCATCCGCGACATCCGCGACGGTCAGGGCGCGTTTCCTTCTATCAGCGTCGACCTCACCCCAAGCGTCTGCGGATCCGCACGTTGTTTCGTGAGCGCCGGCCGCGAATCGTTCTCGGGCGCGAACCAGCTCTTTCAGACCGTCGTCGAACTGACCGACGACTACACGTTCCGCAAGGGCAAACACCTCATCACCCTCGGAACGCATAACGAATTTTTCAAGTTCAAAAACCTCTTCATCCGCGACTATTTCGGCAGCTATCGCTTCTCCAGCCTCGACAACTTCGCGGCGGGCCTGGCTCAACAGTACGACCACAGCTTCTCGGCGACTTCCGATCCCCTGCAAGCGGCGAAGTTCAAGGTGAACCAGTTCGGCTTCTACGCGGGCGATGTGTGGCGCCCGAAGTCCAATCTGACCATCAGCTACGGCGTACGCGTCGACATCCCAACCTTTCCCGACAAGCCGTCAGCGAACCCGGTCTCGGTGACAAACTTCGGCTTCGCTACGGATATCGTTCCGGGACCGAAGATGTGGTCACCCCGCGCCGGTTTCAACTGGAACATTGACGGCGAGACGAAGCAACAGCTCCGTGGCGGCGCCGGCGTCTTCGCGGGTCGTCCTCCGTACGTCTGGCTCTCCAATCAGTACGGGAACACCGGCGTTGACTTCAAGCGCATCGGGGCGTCGTTCAACACCGCGAGCCGCATTCCCTTCGTGGCGGATCCCAACGCACAGCCCTCGGTCGTCACGGGCGCTGCGGCCGGGACATTCACTAACGAAATCGACCTCGTCGATCCCGACTTCAAGTATCCGCAGCTCCTCCGCGGCAACCTGGCCTACGACCGCGAGCTCGGCTTCTTCGGCCTCGTCGGCACGGTGGAAGGCATCTACGGCAAGACCCTGCAAGATATCGACTACCGGAACTTGAACTTCGAGAAGGGCCCGGCCACTCGCACCAGCGACGGCCGGCCTGTCTTCGTCCGCAAGGTCGCGAGCCTCAGCGACGTCATCTTCCTGACCAACACCACCAAAGGCAAATCCTGGACAGTGAGCGGCAAGGTCGAGCGTCCGTTCCGTAACGGCCTCTACTTCACCGCCAGCTACCTCTACGGCAAGTCCTACTCCGTCAACGACGGCGGTTCCGACCAGGCGGCGTCGAACTTCGCTAACAACTACGTCCCAGGCGATTCCAACGCGGCTCCACTCAGCCAGTCCCGCTTCTCGCCGGGCCATCGCATCAACGCGGCGGTTTCGTATAACTGGAAGCTCGCCAAGCAGGCAAACCTCACGGTCAGCGCCTACTACAACGGTCAGTCCGGCCGTCCGTACACGTTCCTTTTCCTCTCCGACATCAACGGCGACACGAAGACCGCGAACGATCTCGTCTACTACCCCGCGAGCGCATCCGAGGTGAACTTCACCAACGGCACCTACGAGCAGTTCGACGCGTACATGCAGGCGTCCGGCGCGGGTAAGTACAAGGGCCAGGTCATCCCGAGGAACGCTCTGCGCGGTCCCCGGACCAACAACCTGGACATCTCTACCGGCCTGAAGTTCCCCGTGGGTTCTCGCTCCCTCGAACTCAAGGTCGACCTTTTGAACGCCTTGAACTTCGCGAACTCGAAGTGGGGCCAGATCGACTACGCGCTGTTCAACGACCTCGCTCCGATCGGCGTTTCGATCGACGCACCCACCGGCAAGTACATCTACAACATCAACACGATCAACCTGGCCACCTACATCAGGTATAACCGCGACGACCTGCGCTCCCGTTGGCAGGCCGCCTTCTCCGCGCGCGTTCGCTTCTGATTTTTAGGCGGGGGGCCGCAACGTTTACGCACATACCTGCTCAGCCCCCCGCACCCCCCGCGCTCCGGCGGAAGTAAATTCCGCCTCCGCTTCTAGTTCTGAGGCGGGGGGCCGCAACGTCACGTACGCCTGCTCAGCCCCCCGCATGCCCCGGGGGCAGGCTTCGCGCCCCCCGCGCTCCAGCGGAAGTAAATTCCGCGTTCGCTTCTAGCCGCACAAGCGTTCGTTTCCGAACGGTCGTATCTGGGGCTGCCTTCGTCCGAGCCGGCCCCTTTTTTCGTTCAAATGCCTGAGAACGCCGTTTTTTCTAGTGCATTCTTCAGACATTTATTGAACGGCGCGGATCTTTCATAGAGGATCTGACGTCTAGTCCTAAGAGGCTTGTGTCTTTGTAGGGCGTCGCAAGGCCTTCGTAAGGGTTCACCCTCTATAATTCGCCCACTTCCGTGGGCGGAATGCGCAAGACCGCCTATTTCGGAAACTCTGGAGGCCTGAAAACGTCGATGTTCCCCACTGCCCTAGTCCTTGTCCTCGCCGTCTTGGGAGCCGCCGCTCCCGTTCAGGATCCGACACCCACCCCAGTTCCCGTGGCGACACCAGTTCCCGCTGCGATCCCCGCGATGCCGACCAGCACTCCGGCGATCGCGCCGATGGTCTCCACTGCCCCCACTCCGGTTCCGCCCGATCATCCGATTCTGAACCTCACGGTGGACGACGCGGTGAAGCGCGCGCTCGAGAACAACGCTGACCTCGCCGTTGAGAAGTTCGTGCCGCAGGCATCCGACCTCGCCATTAGCGATGCCAAGGCTCCGTACGATCCGATCGTTTTCTCCACGGTCTCGAAGCAGTCTCGAAGTACGAAGGCGACAAACTCCCTCTCCGGTGGCGCGAGCGTCGATAGCAACACCTTGACCTACAACTTCGGAGCCAGCGAATTGCTCAGGAGCGGCGGCGCTTTCCGTGTTGACTTCAACAACAACCGCGCCGGCACAAGTAGCAACCTGACCACCTTCAATCCTCTGTTCAATTCGTCGTTCAACGTCAACTTTACGCAACCTTTGTTGAAGAACCGGAACTTCGACAGCGCTCGTCTCAACCTTCGTATCACCAAGCGCAACAAGGAAATCACCGACCTCCAGTTCCGCGGCATCGTGGTCTCCACTCTGGCGAACGTTCGCAAGCTGTACTACGACCTCATTTATGCGGTGGAAAATCTCAGCGCCCAGCGGAAGAGTTTGGCCCTCGCCCAGAAGTTTCTGAACGAAAATCAGATCAAGGTCAATGTCGGCACTTTGGCACCTCTCGACGTGGTGGCCGCCGAATCCGAAGTCGCGACCCGCGAGGAAGGCGTCGTCATCGCCGAGAACTCCTTGGCTGAAGCTCAGGACGCGATCAAGCGCGCCACCCTCTCGAGGAACGATCCCGAAGCCTGGAAGACGGAGATCGTCGCGATCGATCGTCCCACCGCTCAGCCCTTCGCGGTCGACTCCGAAGCGGCGGTCGCCAACGCGCTGCAGAAGCGCATGGACTACCAGATCGCCCTGAAGAACCTGGAGAGCATCGAGGATCAGATCAAGTACACCGGCCAGATCCGCAAGCCCCAGCTCGACCTTTTCGCGAACTACGGCACCACGGGCGCCGGCGGCACGCAGGTGAAGGCACTGACCACCAATCCGGGCGACGACCCTAACAAGGTTTTCGTGCCCATCCCGGGCGGCTACGGTGATGCGCTGGCCGAGGTGTTCGGCCGCGACTTCCCGACCTGGAACGTCGGCGTGAACTTCACCTACCCAATCTTCAATCGCGTGGGCAAGAACGCTCGCGCCCGCGGCCAGCTCGCGATCGATCAGTACAAGGCGAACCTCCGGCGCGCCGAACTGCAGATCGCGAACGAAGTCCGCACTTCTGCCCGCGCTGTCGAAACCAACTTCAAGCGCGTCGCCACGACCCGGTCGGCTCGCACTCTCCAACAGCGCCGTCTCGACGCCGAAGAGAAGAAGTTCGCCGCCGGGATGTCCACCAACTTCCTGGTCACTCAGGCCCAGCGCGACCTAGCACTTGCCGAAGTGGCGGAGATCCGCGCCATTGCCGACTACAACAAGAGCCTGGTCGACTACGAGCGCGTGCAGGAGTCTTCGCTTGGCGGAAGCGGCGGACTGATCACCGTCCGTTAAGACGTCCTCCGACGTTCGCAAAAAAAGCAGCCTTCATCG
>JBDSLN010000415.1:0-8458 GCA_039916365.1 Vicinamibacteria bacterium | reverse complement strand
CGGCAAGAACGGCCTGGTAGTTCTTGATCGCGCTCTCGAGATTGACTTTGGTGTCGTCCTTGCCGGGACGGTAGAGCTGGTGGTAGGAGCTCCCCATGTAGAAAGTCGCTTCGATGTTCGCAGGATTCAACGCGAGAACCTTCTCGTACTCGTCGATGGCCTTGCGGAAGCTCTCATCCTTATAGAGCTTGTGACCCTCGCGCAGATACGTCTGCTCCTGGACTCGGGCGCAGTTCAGCACGGGAATCGCAAGCAGAAGAAAGGCCAGAGTCCGAATCGCGTGCCTCATTTTTGTTTCTTTCAAAGGGCTGGTCCTCGCGCGTCCCGAATTATCAGGATCGGTGAGTTGTTTTGGGCTTTTTCTCCATTAACGGCGACCCTTCGAATGAAGACCTCGGTCCGTTGGAGGATGGATCGATTAAGAGAAAGGCGAACGGATTTCGATGGATTGTAGGGCAGCGGTCAAAGTTCCGTCAACGATTCATGCGTTTCGCACGTCTCTTGTTTGTAGGCTCAGGCGTTATATCTTAGGTTCTGAAGCGATGCAGCCCATAAGGAGTGCCGAAATGCCGTTAAACAATGCGCGTCAATTCGTTGACAGCATTTCGTCGCGATGTCTAGAATCACTGGACTTATCCGACGAGAACCGTTTAGCAAAACTTTGGTTCTTCATTGGCCTCATCCACCTTCGAAACGTCTCTTGAGCCGAGAAGATTCAAGAGCGAGGTGACAGATGGAACGAAAACTTTTCGCAGATCTAGTTGAATCCGGCCCGGGTGGTCCCAAGACCAAACGGAGCCTATTCTTCACGCTTTCCCTGGCCATCCATGTGATCGGCCTGCTCGCAGTGATCATTGTCCCGCTGCTCTCGGCGCAAGAACTGCCCGAGCCCGCTTCCGCGGTCAAGGCCTTCTTCGTGGAGCCGGTGTCGGCTCCGCCTCCCCCCCCGCCTCCTCCACCTCCCGCCCCCAAGGCGCCAGAGCGTGACGCTCCCAAGCCCGTTCCGCAGGAGGCTAAGTTTGTAGCCCCGGTCGAAGTTCCGCAGGAAATCAAGCCTGTCTCAGGCATCGATTTGGGCACCGAGGGCGGCGCGGCTGGCGGTGTCGAAGGTGGCGTCGCCGGCGGCACGGTCGGCGGCATCGTCGGCGGTCTTCCTGCCGAGCCTCCCGCTCCGGTCCAGGCGGTTCGCGTCGGCGGCAACATTAAAGAGCCTTCCAAGGTCAAGAACGTGAACCCGGTCTATCCGGATATCGCCAAGCAGGCCCGTGTTCAGGGGATTGTGATCCTGGAATGCACGATCAGCCCGCAGGGCCGCGTTACGGACGTCAAGCCTCTCCGTTCGATCCCGCTGCTCGAGCAGGCCGCGATCGACGCGGTGAAGCAGTGGCAGTACACTCCTACGCTCCTCAACGGCGTCCCCGTGCCTGTCATCATGACGGTCACGGTTAACTTCCGCCTTAACTAGCCAGGCACTCCGTCCAAGTTTCAGGACGGCCCACTCTCCCCTCGTCTCTTTGTACTCGACCTTTCAATAAAATCGACCTTTAGGAGTTTTCTAATGCAATTCGACATGGCGCATCTGTGGGCCAGCATGGGCTTGGTAGCGAAGGGCGTCGTCTTTACGCTGCTCGTTATGTCCATTTGGTCAATCTCGATCATCTTTGACCGCTGGAAGCTCTACAGCAGCGCGAAGACGCAGTCCCGCAAGTACGCGGCGGATGTGGCCCGGTTGCTCAAGGCAGGCAAGTTAAAGGAAGCGGTCGACCTCTCCAGTTCGGCTGGCATGAAGTCCTCCCACCTCGCCAAGGTTTCGCTCGCCGGTCTTCAGGAATGGCAGTTCCAGAGCGCCACGGGCGAGACTGACAAGGACGCGGCTCTCGAAGCGGCCAAGCGTGCGATGCAGCGCGCAACCGCAGTGAATCTCGCCGACCTGAAGAAGGGCCTGTCCTTCCTGGCCACGACCGGCGCCACTGCGCCCTTCGTCGGTCTCTTCGGAACGACCTTCGGCATTATCAACGCCTTCGCCGGCATGGCCCTCACGGGTTCGGGCGGCATCGGCGCGATCGCCGGTGGCATCGCGGAAGCGCTCATCACCACCGCACTTGGGCTCATCGTCGCGATCATCGCGGTGTGGGCGTACAACTACTTCGCCGGCCAGGTTGACGGCTTCACGGTCGAAATGGACAACTCGGGTTCCGAGCTGCTCGACTTCGTCAAGAAGATCGCGTAATTCTGCCCATGTGTCCCCTCGGCGCTCCCGATAAGGGCGCACCCGGGGGACGCTTCGGGCTCCCACCGAAATCACGGAGGACATAACACCATGTCAATGTCAGTCGGCGAAAAAAAAGGCAGCGCGATCGCGGACATCAACGTGACGCCCATGGCCGACATCATGATCGTACTTTTGATCATTTTCATGGTGATCACTCCCTTGATCAACAAAGGCATCGATGTCGAGCTGCCCCAGGCGAGCAACACTAAAGAGCGCAAGGACGACCCGAAGAACATCACGATCGGCTTCACCAAGAAGTTCGAAGTGTTCTTCAATGGCGCTCCGGTCGCGGGTGGCATCACCGAACTCAAAGAACGTCTCGTGAAGACGCTCGAAGAGCGCAGTGACGGGGACAAGGTCGCGTTTCTGAAGGCCGACATCGGCATCGAGTACGGCGAGGTCATGAAGGTCATGAACGCATGCCGTGAAGCAGGCATCGAAGAGATCGCGCTGATCTCCGATCCAAAGGTGGAGGGCTAAAACAATGGCCGCAGGTAAGAAGAAAAAGCACGAAGAAGCCCATTACGCGGCCGGTCCGGTTTCTGTTTCGGACATCAACATCACGCCGATGATTGACGTCATGCTTGTGCTGCTGATCATTTTCATGATCGTCACTCCTACCGCGCAGAAGGGCGTCGACATTGCCCTTCCTCAAGACAACAACGCGCCCAAACCGCTGGTTCCGCCCGACACTCTCGTTATGGAGATCAGCGACACCGGGTCCATCTCCATCAATAAGCTGCCCGTCGCGAGCCTTGAAGAACTGGACCAGAAGCTGAAAGACATCTTCCAGACTCGCACCGACAAGACCTTGTTCGTGCGCGGCGATGCAAAGTCGCTCTACGGGAAGGTTGTCGAGGCGATGGACATTGCTCGTGGCGCCGGTGTAGAGCGTGTCGGAATCATTTCCGACCTCGGCGCTGCTGCCGCGACCGCTACGCCTGGCCAGTAGTCCCCGGCCTGAAGAGGCTTGACGCACCAACGCCCGCCAACTCGGCGGGCGGTTTTTATGCGCGCTCTCTCAGGAAGAGCGCAAGCGACAGGGACGATTGATCGTCGGCCTAGCAGCCCGTGGTGAAAGTCCGCCGCGGCACCGAGGCGAGCGATGCGCCCGGATGGCGATGAGCCGAAGAGCCCGAATATCGGGAATATTCGGGCTGCTGAGCGAAGAAGCCAGCCGGGATGCAGCGTTCGCCGAATGCCGGCAGACTTTCACCACGGGCTGCTAGGCCGAGGCGACCGCGTAGTCGAAACCGGAGAGATGAGCCGTCTCGGTCTCGATCGACCAGGCCGCATGATCCCGAAGGAGGGCCTTCACGAGTTCCGCATGAAGCGCATGGCCAGCGCAGCGCGCAACCACCCGACCGCGAAGTCGGAAGCCCAGGAGCGCCAAATCTCCAACCGCATCGAGAGCTTTGTGCCGCACGAACTCATCCTTCATACGCGGGCTCGAAAGGAATCCATCGCTGCCGATCACGACGGCGTTGTCGAGGGATCCGCCGAGTGCGAGACCGCGGGCGCGCATGGCTTCCACATCCTTCATGAAGCAGAACGTCCGCGCGGAAGAGAGCTCATTGCGGAATGTCTCCTCCGTGATGTCGAGCGCGACACGCTGACGGCCAACGAGAGCGTGCTTGAAGTCAATCGTGTAGTCCACTTCGAAAGTGTCGCTGGGCTCGATCAGGATGAAGCGTTCGCCGGAGGGCGAACCGACACGCACTTCGCGCCGAACGACCAACGTACTCTGCTGGGCCGCAAGATTCTTGATCCCCGCCTCATCGATGAGATGGAGGAACATACGGGAAGAGCCATCGAACACTGGCACTTCGGACCCGTTGATCTCGATGCGGACGTTGTCGACGCCGGTGGCATAGAGCGCCGCCAGAAGATGTTCAACCGTCAAAACGTGGGCGCCGTCACGGCTGAGCGCCATCGCCAGTTCCTGCTGGGTGACCCACTCGGAACGAGCCGGGATCTCCTTGTGTTCGAAATCGGTTCGAACAAAGACAATGCCACTGTTGGCGGGAGCAGGAAGGAGGGAGAGAGAAACCAGGCGGCCGGAGTGGAGGCCCACGCCCTGCGTTTCTACTTTTCTTTGGAGGGTACGCTGCCGCACTGTTGTCCTTGGCTCTGCAATTGCTGTTCCTTCAGAATGAGATTTCGTTTCGGTTTATTAAACCGTTCACTTGCAACAAATAAGATCCAACTTTGCGCCGAGCCAACAGTGTGTCGTACCCAACACTTGAGGGGCGAGCCAGTGTCCCATTCGCCACGAAGAGGTTCTAAAGACACAGCGCTCCAAACCCCGGTGCCCTGTGGTACATTCATCGGTCGCACACTCAGTTAAAATTAGTGTTTTGAAGGCTCTTTGTGCCCTTTGAACCAGACTTTCAGACTTCCATCGTTTCAGAAAGAAGACCCGCAGACATGTCGAAAAAGCCCATGGCCGACGACCGCCGCAGAGAGCTCGCGACCGAAGCCTTTGCAAAGATAGTGCGCTCCGTGTTCAAGGGCGAGACCGACAAAGCCAAGGAGGGCCTGGCGTCCATTGAGAGTCAGTTCGCGGAAGAGTCCGACATTCTGGAGCGGGCGCGTCGTTTTGCGTCGATGACCCTGGTGAAGGACGCTGGGCGATCGGCGAGGGGCAAGAACGTTTCCGAGCGCTTCCTGGGCGCTGTCATCTTGCTCAACGCTGGCGATATTGATGTCGCGGAGAAGGAATTCGAGGCCGTCGTGGCCGAGGATTCGAAGAACGCCGATGCTCACTACGCGCTTGCGGTGGTCCGCGCTCGCAGAGAGAAGACAGATGAAGCGATCGCCGCCCTCAAAACCGCATGTTCTCTCTCGACCGAAAGGCGCGCACAGGCGCCCCTCGATAGCGAGTTCGCGGCGCTTCTTGGAAATCCTGCATTCGAAGCTCTGACCGCTGCTTAGTTCTGTCTTGCTCGAAACGTTGCGGATGCCCGTGAGTCGAAGATGACATCGCTCCGGGCGATCGTGCTGGCGGCCGGAAAGGGAACGCGGATGAAATCCGCGAGGCCAAAAGTGCTACACGAGGCGGCCGGACAGCGGCTGCTCCAGTACGTGCTTGATTTATGTCGCGGACTCTCGGCCGAGACGTGCGTCGTGGTCGGTCACGAGGCGGAGAAGGTCCGCGACGCCGCATCGAACCAGGGCGTGACTTTCGCAATCCAGTCTCCTCAGCTGGGTACGGGGCACGCGGTTCAAGTTGCCCTTCGCGAGATGCCGCCCGCGCCGGGCGTCCCGGTCGTCGTTCTTGCCGGCGATGTGCCACTGCTGCGCATGGAGACGCTGCGCTCGCTTCTCGCTCTTCGTGAAAAGTCTCAAGCAGCAGCGGCTCTGATCTCTTTCCGAATTTCAAATCCTGCGTCCTACGGCCGGATCGTTCGCAACAATGAGGGTCGGGTCACTCGTATTGTCGAAGCCAAGGACGCGACCGCCGCCGAACGTCTGATCGACGAAGTCAACGCTAGTCTTTATGTCTTCGACGGTAATCGCCTGAACGAGACCATTTCGAAGCTTCGTTCGGACAACGCGCAGGGCGAGTTCTACCTAACCGATGTCATCGGCTTGCTTGCCGCGGCTGGGGAGCGCGTCGAATCGCTTCTGATCGAAGATCCCGCCGAGGCGACCGGCGTCAACACCGCGAGCGAACTTGCCGCAGTGGAAAAAGAAATCTACGCGCGGCGGGCGGATGCGTTCGTGGCGGAAGGCGTCTCGCTGGAGCGTCCCGACACGATTCTCATCGGCCCGCACGTGGCCATCGCGGCGGGTGCCCGGGTTCGCGCCTTCTCCATCCTCCAGGGCAAGTCCCGAATCGACGCCGGTGCCTCCGTCGGACCCTTTTGCCGAATAGAAGATTAGACCATTGGTGCGGACGCGATCATTCTTGATTCGTGCCTCGTGCGTCAGTCGGTGGTTTCCGCCGGAGCATCCGTCGGCCCGTTCGCGCATATTCGTCCCGATTCCGTCATCGGTGAGAACGCGAAGGTCGGCAATTTCGTCGAGCTCAAGAAGACCATCCTGGGGGCCGGTTCAAAGGCCCCGCATCTCTCCTATCTTGGCGATGCAACGATTGGGGTCAAGGCCAACATCGGCGCCGGTACGATCACGTGCAACTACGACGGTGTCGTGAAGAGTCCGACCACGATCGAGGATGGCGCGTTTGTGGGCAGCAACGTAACCCTGGTAGCGCCCGTCACGATCGGGAAAAACGCCTACGTCGGCGCCGGCAGCGTGATCACCAAAGACGTCCCATCCGACGCATTGGGCCTGGGACGCGCCCGCCAGGAAAACAAGGACGGCTGGGCACGCCTCCGTCCCAAGAAACATTAGACGCATCTCCTTTCTTCGGGCGACAAACTATGTGCGGAATCGTCGGCTACGTTGGTCCCAGGAACGCAACGCCCGTCCTTGTCGATGGATTGAGGCGTCTCGAGTATCGCGGCTACGACTCGGCCGGCGTCGCCGTAATCTCCAATGGTTTGATCGAGCGACGTCGAGCGCCCGGCAAGTTGAGAAATCTCGAAGCTGTGCTGGAGACCACACCGCTTGCAGGCAACGTGGGCCTCGGACATACCCGCTGGGCTACTCATGGCCGTCCAAGCGAAGAGAACGCCCACCCCCACTCGGATACCTCGGGCAGTCTAGTGGTCGTCCACAACGGCATCATTGAGAACTATCTCGAACTCAAGGAGCGGCTGATCGCTTCGGGTGTGGTTTTCCAGACGGAAACTGATACGGAAGTCGTGGCGCATCTCGTCGCGTCGTACTACGACGGGTCGCTTGAGAAGGCGGTCGCGCGCGTCGTCGGTGAGTTGAGGGGCATCTACTCGCTCGTTTTGATGCACAAGAACGAACCCCACCTGCTGGTCGCCACGCGCCTCGGTCCGCCTCTCGTCATCGGGATCGGAGAAGGCGAACACTTCTTCGCATCGGACGTTCAGGCACTTCTTGCATACACGCGGCGTTTTGTGTTCGTTCCCGAAGGCACCATCGCCGTGATCGAAGCCGGTGGGATCCGCATCGTGGACGCCCAGGGCAAGGCAGAGCCGTTCAAGGAAGAAACCATCACCTGGGATCCGGTTCAGGCCGAGAAGGGCGGTTTCCGCCATTTCATGCTCAAGGAGATCCACGAACAGCCGCGGGCCGTGCGTGACACGCTGCTCGGCCGCATGAGCCTCGACACGGGCGATGTCCGGCTCGAGGAAATAGGCGAGGCTGGAATCAAGGCTCTTGAGGGCGCCGAGCGCGTTCAGTTTCTGGCCTGCGGAACCAGCTGGCATGCGGGACTGATCGGGCAGTTCTTCATGGAGCAGCTTGCGGGTGTGCCCGCGAGCACCGACTACGCGAGCGAGTTTCGATACCGTGATCCGGTCGTGTCCAAAGGGACGCTGGTCATCGCCATCAGTCAGAGCGGTGAGACGGCCGATACGCTCGCGGCCATCCGTGAAGCGCGGTCGCGCGGAGCGTCCATCCTCGCCATCACCAACGTCGCGGGATCGCAGATCACGCGCGAGGCAGACGGTGCGCTGCTCACCCATGCAGGGCCGGAGATTGGCGTGGCCTCGACCAAGGCCTTCACCGCGCAACTGGCGGCGATCGCTCTTCTCGCCGTGCATCTCGGCCGGAGCAAAGGGGCGTTGTCGGCGGCGGCGGGGCGCAACCTTCTCGAGGCGCTCGCTCGTGTGCCCCAGCTCATGGATCACGCTCTGTCTTGCGCGGCCCTCGTGGAGGGGATGTCGCGCTCGTTGTTCAAAGCGTCCGATTTCCTTTTCCTGGGACGGGGCGTGCAGTATCCAATCGCACTGGAAGGCGCGCTCAAGCTGAAGGAAATTTCATACATCCATGCTGAGGGGTATCCGGCGGGCGAGATGAAGCACGGACCCATCGCGCTGATCGACGAGACGCTCCCTGTGGTCGCACTCATTCCGCGCGGTCGCGGCTACGAGAAGATCCTGTCCAATGTCCAGGAAGTGAAGGCGCGCGGCGGTCGCGTGGTGGCGGTGATCAATGGCGGCGACGAACATGTGCGCAAGATCCTGGGTAAGGACGATCTGCTTATTGAAGTGCCTGGTGTGGAAATCGACGTGCTTGGTGTCAGCGAGATCTTTTCTCCCTTCGTCACCGTGATTCCGCTCCAGCTCCTCGCCTATCACGTGGCGT
>JBDSLN010000414.1:0-6728 GCA_039916365.1 Vicinamibacteria bacterium | reverse complement strand
CGCTCAGCGACGACGACAGCCGGGCCATCCTCTCCGCCTTCTGCGCCGCGTTTGAGGACTGCACGCTGTGGAAGGGGATGAACTTCGACTGGATCATGCTCGGAACCAACGGTCTCCCAGGCCCGGTCAGTCCCGAGCGCTTCCGTCGTCAGTGGGGTCCCACCGGTCCTGCAGATATCCGCGCGATCGGACTCGAGATGCCCGCTCAGCTCGGGGCGCTCTTCATGGCAGACGGATCGCAGATCCCTGGGGTCGCGACCACCGCACCCCTCGCCGACAACTACCCGGGGCGCCTCAGTCACGCTCCTCCCGCGTCCATTCGGTTCAACGACTGGCACCGCGATCTCATTGACACGGCCCTCTGCCAGCAGCGCTTTGTCGCCAGCCCGTTCATCCGGCGACACTGGCCCGAGGAACTGATCGCGGAGTCCCTGCCCTACTTCCGGGTGCAGAGCTACTACGACGGCATGCTTCAGGAAATGGGGCCCTACCGACTGAAAGTCACGGCGAGGGAGATCCTGTCCCTGTTCAAGGACTCAAACCTCTCCGTCCTGCCGAGCATTCTCCTCGGCTCGACCGGCGACCTGCAGATTCTGGTTAAAAGGATGGAGGCGGCGAATCAGCCGGCCGCGCCCTGGATGGACTCGGTCCTCGGCGATCGAAACCTGACTCAAGAAAACTACGCCGTGGCAGCCGCGCATTTCGAACGCGCCCTCTCCGGCAAACGGCAAGAGCCCGACCTCCAAAGGAAGCTGGTTCTGTCCCTGTGTCTCAGCGGCGACAAAGTGAAGGACGACTCCGCTCGCAAAGATCTTCTTTCTGGTGTGGATGCCGACTGGGATCAAGTGATCGCTGAAGCTTGCGCTCCAAAGAAGGCCGAGCCTTGATCCACGCGATCTTCTTCCTCTCCGGTGTGTCGGCGCTGATGTTCGAGAACATCTGGTTTCGCCAGGCGGGCATCGTCTTCGGCAACGGTGTGTGGGCCTCAAGCCTGGTCCTCTCCAGCTTCATGGCGGGCCTCGCCATCGGGAACGGATTCGCGGCAGCCCGACCGATTGCCCGCGCACGCGCTCTAAAGCGCTACGCCCTTCTCGAGTTGATTGTAGGAATGACTGGAATCGCGCTGGTCCTTCTCTTCCCCGCCTTCGGAAGTAGCGTGATCGGTCTGCTTTCGAATCAACTACAGGATTCGCTGGCGCTCGCGATCACTCGATTTGTCCTTGCCTTCGTGCTGATGGTCATCCCTACCGCCGCCATGGGCATGACCCTCCCCGTCCTGGTCGGTCGGGCGCCGTCGAATGCGCTCTTCGGCGCAACCCTCGGCCGGCTCTATGGCTGGAACACGCTGGGTGCGGTCGTGGGTGCGATCGTCGGCGAAGCCTGGCTCTACGAGATCCTCGGAATTCGCGGGACTGGTTTTGTAGCCGGCGGACTCAACCTTGCGGCCGCGCTCATGAGTGCGACGCTTGCGCGCGGAACTTTACCGCCGTCGGAAGTCACCCCCGAGACAACATTCACGTCGTCGCTCACCGCGCGAGAGATGCGACTCCTGGCGGTAGGCGCCTTGAGTGGGGCAACCTTCCTTGCGCTGGAGGTCGTGTGGACGCGGTTCCTGCTTCTGTTCGTGTTCGGCACGGCCTTGACCTTCGCGGTCATGCTGGCTGTGACACTGACCGGGCTGGCGCTGGGCGGCCTCGCCGCGGCACATATGCCGAGATGGACCGAGTCGCCTGGAAGTCCGCCAAATCTGACGCTCCTCGCGGGGACTGCCGTGACCGCTTCCTACGTGAGCCTCGATCGTGTTCTCGGACTCAACATGGACGCCTTGCCCGGGAACCCGTGGACGCGCCTCGCGATGGTGGCTGCCGCCCTGATCCTTCCGACGGCGTTCATCTCGGGCGCACTGTTCACGGCACTCGGTGCAAGCCTCGCGACCACCCTTTCAGGCGGTCGGGCCACCGGTCTTCTCGCCCTGTTCAACACGGCCGGCGCAGCCATGGGATCGATGCTCGCGGGCTTCATTCTTCTTCCTGGTCTGGGAATGGAACGCTCGTTCGAACTTCTGGCCCTGTCCTACGGTGCCATGGCCCTGCTCTCACCGGGCGCGCTGTCCCAGATCCGTCATTCACGGGTGACTTGGGGAGTGGTGGGCGTTTTCGTTCTCTTCGCGACCCTCTTTCCCAGGGGTTTAATGAACACGACTTATCTCCGTCGCGCCCTCTGGTCTTTCACAGCGCCCGGATCGGACACGCGCGTGCTTGGGGTCCGTGAAGGAACCATGGAAACCGTCACCTATGTGGAGCAACGCTTCCAGGGACAAAGCCTGTCGACCCGGCTCGTCACGAACGGATTCTCGATGTCAGGCACGATGTCTTTCGCGCGCCGGTACATGCAGGCGTTCGTGTACCTGCCGGTGGCGATCCACCCGCAGGTCAAGCGCGCGCTGCTGATCAGCTACGGCGTGGGGATCACCGCACGCGCCCTGGTGCAGACCGCTGAAATCGAGAAGATCGACGTGGTCGACATCTCCCAGGAGGTGCTGGACCTGGCACCGCTCGCCTTTCCCACGAGTGAAGGGTCTCCGCTGACCGATCCACGCGTGACCACGCACGTCGAAGACGGTCGGTTCTTTCTTCAAACCACTTCAAACCGTTACGACCTGATCACGTCCGAGCCTCCGCCGCCTCACCTCGGCGGAGTCGTGAATCTGTACACCCGCGAATACTTCGATCTGCTCAAGCGTCGACTCAATCCGGGTGGAATCGTGTCGTACTGGCTTCCCGTCGCCTCACTGAGCGATACGGACGCCCAGGTCATCTCGTCGGCCTTCTGCGAGGTCTTCACCGACTGCACGCTTTGGAAGGGCATGAACCTCGACTGGATTCTCCTCGGCACACGCGACCTCCAAACAACAGTCACGAGCGATCGGTTCGCGGCTCAATGGTCCGCTCAAGGGCCAGCCGACATCAAGGTCCTGGGCTTCGAAAAGCCAGAGCACCTCGGCGCGCTCTACATGGGCGATGCGAAGACCATTCCCGAACTGACCAGCCTCCCGCCCCTGACGGATAATTTTCCCGGCCGCCTCACCCACGCTCCTCCTATTGCACCTCCTTTTGGACCGTGGAGGCGAAAGCTGATGGATGCCAAAGTCGGAAGAGAGAGCTTCATCACGAGTCCCTTCATCAAGCTCGCGTTTCCTCCGGAGATACGCGAGGCGACGCTGCCGTACTTCACGGTGCAGAAATCCTATGACGACATGAATGCCTACATCGTGGGGGAACCGGTCCATGAGGAGATCGACGAGGCCGTGACTTTCATCCGCACTTTCGGCTTAACGGTTCTGCCCGCAATTCAAATCGGAAGTTCAGCCGACATGCAGATCCTGGTTAATCGCCTGGAAAGTCAGGGCGGGATCGACGCGGCGTGGTACTACGCGCATTTGGGAATTCAGGAGATTGCCGCGTCGAAGTACGAGGAGGGCGTCGGTCACCTCCGCAAGGCAAGTGCCGTGGATCCCGCATTTCCAGGCATTGAGGAAAGAGTGGCCCTCGGGCTTTGTCTTGCGGGGCGAAGGAGTGAGGCAGCCACCGCGCGGGCGACTGTCCGGGCTCCTTTGAGCGACTCCTGGAATGCGGCGCTTGATCGCGCCTGCTCAGTGTCTTGACAAAGGGAGGGCCTGAACGGCATCGAAAGCATGAATGGCCCGAAGAGTGATCTGAAATAGATTCGGTCGTTATGGATCCAGACAAGGCGCATCTTGAGCGCGAAGCGGCGCTCGACCGTGCGCGCGAGATCTCTCGCGATTTCTTCAAGACACTGCCGGATCGTCCCGTGGGACCGAAGGCCACCTTCGCAGAGCTGGTCGAAGCTTTCGGGGGCGACTTGCCGGAAACCGGCGAGGACCCAGCCCACGTGGTCGACGCTCTCGCCAAAGCAGCTGATCCGGGCCTCATTGGTTCGGCCGGGCCCCGATACTTCGGCTTCGTGATCGGAGGCGGGGTTCCTGCCGCCCTCGCTGCCGATTGGCTGACCGCGACCTGGGATCAAAACGCCGCTCTCAACATCGCATCGCCTGCCGCTGCTGCGGTTGAAGAGGTCGCCGGAGCGTGGATCAAGGAACTGCTCGGGCTCCCACGCGAGTCGGCGGTTGGATTCGTGACCGGATGTCAGATGGCGAACTTCTCCGCGCTCCTCGCGGGGCGACATGCAGTCCTTGCCCGCGCCGGCTGGGATGTCGAGAAACAGGGACTTCAAGGAGCGCCGGAAGTTCACGTCGTGATCGGCGATGAGGCGCATGCAACTGTTCTCTCGGCACTTCGCCTGCTCGGTCTCGGCGAGGCGCGCGCGCACCGCATCGCCGCGGATACGCAGGGACGAATGATCCCCGATGCACTGAAGGCGATGCTTGCCTCCCTCAAGGGTCCTCTGCTCGTAGCCGCTCAGGCCGGCAACGTCAGCACCGGTGCGTTCGATCCGCTCGACGAGATCGCGCCGATCGTTCACGCGAAGAACGGATGGCTTCATGTGGATGGCGCCTTCGGCCTCTGGGCGGCGACCGATCCGGGGCGGCGTCATTTGCTGAAAGGCGTTGAACTCGCCGATTCGTGGGCGACCGATGCCCACAAGTGGCTCAATGTTCCCTACGACTCGGGCATCGTCATCGTGCGCGAGCGGGAGAATCTGATGACCGCGATCACGAAGAGCGCCGCTTACCTGATCAAGGGCGCGGAGGCGGTTCGCGACAACCACGACTTCACGCCGGAGTCCTCGCGACGCGCGCGCGGCTTCGCGGTGTGGGCGGCTCTTCGAAGCCTTGGGCGGCAAGGCATCAGCGAGATGATCGCGCGTTGTTGCGATCTTGCGGTGCGCATGGCCGAGCGTCTTCGAGCAGGCGGCGTGGTCGTCCTCAACGAAGTGGTCCTGAATCAGGTACTGGTGCGCTTCGCCCCCGAACGTGGTGGAGATACCGACGCGTTTACCCGCGCGGTTATCGGTCGCATTCAGGCGGGCGGGGTGATGTGGGCCAGTGGCACGAAGCGCAACGGCATGGATGCGTTGCGCATCTCGGTGTCGAACTGGTCGACGACAGAGGCCGACATCGATCGCTCGGCCGACGCCGTCCTGGCCGCGATCCGCGATGAGAACAAAGCTTAGAGAAGGACTCTCCCGATCATGATCGACCCGCACCCCATCGTTCTCGAAGGCCACGGTATGCGGCTTGAGCCCTTGTCTCTCGACCACGCGCAGGCGTTGGGCGAGGCCGCGGCGGACGGCAAGCTGTGGGAACTGATGTTCACGTCGGTCCCGGCACCCGACGATGAGGCTGCGTACATTCAGACGGCACTCGATGGTCAGCGTGATGGGCATCAGCTTCCGTGGGTCGTGCGCGACCTGAGGGACGGGAAGATCGTCGGCACCACGCGCTATCACGACATCGTCGCCAATATCGACCGCGTGGAGATCGGCTACACCTGGTATGCGAAACGCTCTCAACGTTCGCACGTCAACACCTCCTGCAAGCTCTTGCTCATGGAGCACGCCTTCGACACGCTTGGCTGCAAAGTGGTCGGGCTACGCACCGACATCCTCAACCTTCGGTCACAGGCCGCGATCGAGGCGCTCGGTTCGCATAAGGACGGTGTGATCCGTCATCTCGGGTTGCGCCGTGATGGCTCCGTGCGCGACACCGTGATGTACAGCATCCTGCTCTCCGAATGGCCCACGATGCGCGGGCGCCTGGAGACCAGGCTCAGGGACGGCGGCTACGCCAAAGGTGTTTTTTCGCCGGGTAGACTCACCGTCCCTCGCCCCCTGTCTCACGACTAACCAGGAGTCCTCTTCATGTCTCAAGTCCGCCCCATTGCAGACGTCGCCCGGGATCTGGGCATCGCGCGCGAGCATCTGATTCCGTACGGAGATGACAAGGCGAAGATTCGTCTTGAAGCCCTGAAGGCGGACGCGCCACGCGGCCAGTTGATTCTCGTTTCGGCGGTGACGCCGACCTCCGCGGGCGAAGGCAAGACCACGACCTCGATCGGACTCGCGCAAGGCCTCGCGAAGATTGGCCAGAAGGTTTGTCTCGCGCTTCGGGAGCCATCTCTTGGGCCCACCTTCGGCGTGAAAGGTGGTGCCACCGGCGGTGGACGGTCGATCGTTGTTCCGACGGAAGACATCAATCTTCATTTCACCGGCGACTTCCACGCCATCACGTCGGCCCACAACCTTCTGGCTTCGCTCGTCGACAATCACATCCACAGCGGCAACGCGCGCGGGATCGATTCGCGCAAGGTGTTGTGGCGCCGGGTGCTCGACCTGAACGATCGCTCCCTCCGGCGCGTCATCGTCGGTCTCGGTGGATCTCTGGAAGGCGTACCGCGCGAAACGGGATTCGACATCACGGCCGCATCCGAGATCATGGCTGTACTCTGCCTTGCAAACGATCGCGAGGATCTGCGCCTGCGCCTCGGCCGCATGATCGTGGCGACGGACAAGGAGGGGATGGCAGTGACCGCCAACGACCTCAAGGCCACCGGTGCGCTGATGGTCCTGCTCAAGGATGCGATTCAGCCCAATCTGGTGCAGACGTGCGAGGGTGTCCCTGCCTTCGTCCACGGCGGTCCGTTCGCGAATATCGCGCACGGCTGCAACTCGGTGATCGCGACCCGCATGGCCCTGGCTCACGCCGACTGGGCGGTGACCGAAGCGGGATTCGGCCTGGACCTTGGCGC
>JBDSLN010000413.1:0-6223 GCA_039916365.1 Vicinamibacteria bacterium | reverse complement strand
GCGATGGGGCCCAGCACCGGCGGTTCCTTGCGGCTGGTCTTCGAGTAGGAGTAGCGGGCGAAGACCAGATTCTTGCCGGATGCTCCCGGACGGCCATCCAGCCGGACGTCGTACTGATCGACCTTGTTGTTGAGAATCCCGTTGTCGATGTAATTCGGCAAACCGAAGCTGCCGGGCTGACCTTGTACGGCGATCCGGCTCGCGATGTTGGGCTGGGGATAGAGATTGAACAGCTTCAAGGACACCGGGTCGATGCAGCTTGGCGTGATCACCTTGGTCGTCGCGTCGATGCAGCCCGCCGGGACGAACGGATTGGTATTGCTGATCGCACGCGTCAGCTCACTGAGGTTGCCGGTCCTCATGAGGGGAGTGGGAACGGTCGCGAGGTTGGAAGCCGCGCGGTCCGACCGGGTGGCCTGGTAGTCGACGAAGAAGAAGTACTTGTCTTTCTTGATGGGTCCGCCCAGGGTGCCGCCCATGATGTACTGGTTGTAGGCGCCTTTCTGACGACCGGCCAGCTTGTTTTCGTAGGTGTTCGAATTGAACTTTTCGTCTCGGCCGAAACCGAAGAGCACACCCTTGAAATTATTCTTGCCCTGCTTGATGGAAGCGTTGATCACCGCACCGGCGGACCGACCGAACTCCGCCGAGTAGGTCCGGGTCTGCACCTTGAACTCCTCGAGCGCGTCGACCGGCGGCTGAATCACTTGCGGCGAACGCTCCTGGAGGTTGGTGGAGAAGGAGTTGTTGTCTCCTCCGTCCAGAACGAAGTTGTTCCAGGTCGCGAAGTTCCCGTTCGAGTTAAAGAACGTGTCCTCGCCGCGCGAGGCGACGCCGGCACCCGCCTGAACGACTCCCGTTTGAAGGAGAGCGAGTTCCGCGTAGCGTCGTCCGAGCAGGGGAAGGTCAGTGAGCTGCTTCGCATCGACCGAGTAGCCCATGTCCGCCGTTTGGGTATTCAGAAGCGCACCCTCGCCGCTCACCGTGACTTCCTCCGTCATGGCGCCGACATCAAGAGTGAAGTTCGCCTGAATGCGCTCCTGAACGTGGAGCTGCATCGCGGATCGAACCGCCTTCTTGAAACCGCTGAGCTCGGCAGACACGGAATAGCGACCGATCCGGAGATTCGGGAAGGAATACTGCCCGCGACCGTTTGTCGTGTCGGTCACGGAGAAGCCGGTTCCTTCCTGAGTCGCAGTCACCGTGACGCCGGGGAGGACCGCGCCCTGCGAATCGGCGACCGTTCCCACGACCGAGCCCGCGTCGATCTGAGCGTGAGCGCGGGACGGCGAGAGAACGAGCACAAGCGCCAGAGCCAGGAGAAGGCGCGACGCGGACGAACGAAGAAGCGCACGCGCGCCTCGTTGATTGGGGATCATTTCGTCATTCCTCAAGAGTTGATTGTTTGTCGCATTGTGGAACACGCCCGTCTCCACGAAACACCGACCGTGGAATGAACATACTCCCGTCTCAGGTTTGTGTCTAACCTGAATTTTGGAACGTTCCATCCTCGTGGATATTGGTCAGACCACGTCCCGGCTGTCCTGAAAGCGCATTGTGTGATGATGAGTCCATGGCGCGGTTTCCTTTGGCGTGCGCGACTCTCTTGAGCGTGGCTGGTGCGACGGCTGTCTCTGGCAGCGAAGGCCTCTCCGACACCGGCCGAGAATTGGAGAGATCGCTCCTCGCGCTCCGCACAACCGCGACCGCTCTTCACTTCAGCGCACATCCAGACGACGAAGACGGTCCGGTGCTCACTTACCTCGCTCGTGGACTTGGCGTCTCCACGTCGCTCCTGACCATCAACCGCGGTGAAGGCGGAGCGGACCTCATTGCGCCATTTACCGGCACTGCCCTTGGAGTTCTGCGCACTCTGGAGGCCGTAGAGGCCACGCGCCACTATGGCGCTTCTCAGTTTTTTACCCGCGCCGCGGACTATGGGTACTCCAAGCGCCTCGATGAGGCGCTTGGGAAGTGGAACGAAGAGGATCTTCTCCGGGACGCGGTCCGCGTCGTTCGCGAGCAACGACCGGACGTGGTCTTCTCACGCTTCCGTGGCGACCCGCAAGAGGGCCACGCGACGACGTACATCGCGGAGCGCATTGCGCGTCTTGCCTTCGAGCAGGCGGGTGATCCGTCCAAGTTCCCTGAACAAATTCGGGAAGGATTGCTGCCGTGGCAGCCCAGGAAGCTCTATATCCATGCCGTCCGCCCTGACGGCGCTCCCCGATTGCCCGCCCTTTCGACCGTCATCATTCCCACCGGAGACTTCGACGCGATTCTCGGAGAGTCCTACGCCCAGCTCGGACGCAGGGGCTATCAGATGTATCGCACGCAGGGTGCGTTTGTCCGCCAGACACCGCCTGGGCCGTTTGACGTGGGCTATCAACTGATCCGCCGGAGTATCTCCGGTGAATTGCCCGCGCGGGAACGCAGCTTCTTCGACGGTATCGACACTCGGATGCAGGGTCTCGCTGCCTACGTCGCTAACGGCGTCGTTCCGCCCTGGCTGATCGAGGGTCTGCGATCGATCGACCTAGAGGCCGAAGGAGCTATCAAGGACTTCGACTCTCGGCGACCCGAGAGAACAGTCCCTTCGCTCTTGCGCGGGCTTGGCGCCACGCGGTCGCTGAGCGCCCGCCTCGATTCGAATGAAACAACCTTTGAGCCACGCGCGCGGCGACTCATCCACGATCAGCTTGAGCGCAAGGAGCGCGAGTTTCAGCGCGCGGTGTCTTTGGCGCTCTCCCTGGATCTGCGCGCCGTGGTCGAGCCCGACCGCCCCTCCACCACTTCGTTGGCACCGTTCCTCTCCCAGGCGACTTTGAACCACGCCACGCCGGGCAGGACCTTTAACGTCGGCTTGCGCCTGGTGAACCGAAGTGCCCTCCCGATCCGCGCCGTCTCGGCTGGTCTCGAGGCGCCGGCCGGCTGGACCCTGACCGTCTCAAAGTCGCTCCCCATAGCCGACCTCGGTCCCAACCTGGATGCAACCGCCTCGTGGGCGGTCCGGGTTTCGCCCTTTGCGTCTCCCACGCGGCTCAATTGGATTCGGGACTCCGAAGAACAGACGACCTACCGGGTCGCCGACGAATCGCGCGCGGCTCGCGCTCTGCCCGAGAATCCCCTTTTCGCGCTGGTCGACGTGGAGGTTTCAGGAGTTCGAGTGCAATTGAGGACGACGGTGGTCGTGACGAGGCTGGAGCCGCTCCGTCCTCCGACGCATCCACCCTTGACGGTGGTTCCCCCTATCGGTGTCCGGTTCGCATCGGAGAACGGGGTGATGAGCGCTACTGCCCTTCAATACCAAGTGGCGGTCGTTGTTCACAGTAGCGTCAACGGAGCAGCCACGGGGTCCGTGTCGCTTGGCCTGCCGCCCCGGTGGACCAGCTCTCCAACGAGCGCTCCATTTTCACTCGACCGTGAGGACGACGAAGCCTCGATCGATTTTCTGGTCTCGGCTCCCGCGGGACACAGCCCCGGCGATCACGAGCTCACGGCGACGGTTCATTACGAGGACCATGACTATTCCGAGGGCTATCAAACCGTGACCGCGCCCGATCTGGGACGATTGAATCTCTACCAGCCCGCGCGCCACCGAGTGAGAACGCTGTCCTTGAACGTGCCTAAAGGTCTTCGGGTGGGCTATGTGATGGGTGTGCGCGACGTCATTCCTCAGGCACTCACGCAGGTCGGGATCGACGTTGAATTGCTCGGCCAAGGCGAACTCGCCACCTCCGATCTCAGCGGATTCGACGCGATTGTCGTGGGCATCCGCGCCTACGCCGTCCGCCCCGACGTCAAGGTCTTCAATCGCCGTCTGCTGGACTACGTCTTTGGCGGCGGAGTCTTGATGGTGCAGTACCAGACGCCGGAGTTTGACCTGAACTACGGACCGTATCCGTACTCGATGACCGAAAGTCCGGAAGAAGTCAGCGACGAAGAGTCCCCGGTCGAAATGATCGAGCCCCGGAACCCAGCACTCCTGAAGCCCAACGCGATCACGTCCGCCGATTTCAAGGACTGGGTCGGCGAGCGTGGCTCCAAGTTTCTTTCCACCTGGGACCCTCGCTACCTCGCGCTCCTCGAGACCCATGATCAGGGCCAGGCCCCCCAGCGCGGCGGGCTTCTGCTCGCTCCTCACGGACGGGGCTTCTACGTCTACAACGCCTACGCCTTCCATCGGCAACTGCCGATGGGCGTGCCGGGCGCGTTCCGGCTCTATGTCAATCTGCTGTCGTTGCGCCGGATAAGCGAAGTGCCGTGAGTCCGGCGGATCGATCCTCCATCATTGCCCGCCGATTAGAGTAAGCGCATGACGTTTCAAGAATCGCCCCGCGAAAGCGCCGTGCAACATGCCCAGGCGCTTCGCCTGCCGTTCGTGGAAATCGATCACGACGGCGCCGATGCCGCCTTGTGGGAGGAAGTCAGCGTAGAAACCCTGGCGCGCTTCGCTTGTGTGCCTTATGGCCGCTCAGGCGCGCGACTGGTTCTAGCGTTCGCCCCCCCGTTGTCCCTCGAACGCATTTCAGAAGCGGAGTTCGCTCTCGGCCGGCCGATTGACGCGGTGATTGCCACCGCTCAGGACATTTCTGAGGCCTTCCGGCGCAAGCGTGGCGGCGAAACCCTTCTCGATCGCGCGCGCGAGGACCTCGGAACCAGCTTTGAACTCCTGTCGGATGAGGACGGAAAGATCGTCGACCTTGAGACCCTCGCGTCCGAGAGCCCGATCGTCCGGCTGGTCGATTCGCTCCTGCTGGGAGCGATCGAGCGTCGTGCCTCCGACATTCACATCGAATCCAAGGACCGCTCGGTGCTGGCCAAGTACCGAATCGACGGCGCGCTGTACGAAGCCACGTCGCCGGTCGAGAAGCGACACGCGGAGACCATCGTGTCGCGCATCAAGGTCATGGCGGAACTCGACATCGCGGAGAGGCGCATACCGCAGGACGGTCGATTCCGGCTGCGGGTCTCGGGTCGCACCATCGACTTCCGGGTTTCCGTCATGCCCTCGGTGCATGGCGAGGACGTGGTCATCCGCATTCTCGACCGCGAGTCTCTTTCGAAGGAATTCCAGGAACTGAGACTGCAGGCTCTGGGGTTCGACGCCCCCCAGCTGGCCACCGTCCGTAAGTATGTGGCCGAGCCTTACGGAATGATCCTGGTGACCGGTCCCACCGGCAGCGGCAAGACGACTACTCTTTACGCGGCCCTGAACGAGATCGCGAGTTCAGAAGAAAAAATCATCACCATCGAGGATCCGGTCGAGTACCAGATCGCCGCCATCACCCAGGTGCCGGTCAACGAGAAGAAGGGTCTCACCTTCGCCCGTGGCCTTCGGTCCATTCTGCGCCACGACCCCGACAAGATCATGGTGGGGGAAGTGCGCGATCCGGAGACGGCTCAGATTGCCGTGCAGGCCGCTCTGACCGGACATCTGGTTTTCACGACCGTGCATGCGAACAACGTCTTCGACGTCATCGGACGTTTCCTTCACATGGGCGTCGACCCTTACAACTTCGTATCCGCCCTCACCCTCGTTCTGGCCCAACGGCTCGTCCGGGTCCTCTGCCGGTCCTGCCGCCAGGAGGTGAAGGTTTCCGAGCCCGAATGGAGAGCCGCTGGAATCGATCCCCAGCGTTTTCTTGGGCACGTCGTTTATGACCGCGGCTCCTGCGAAACCTGCGCGTCGAGCGGTTTCTTCGGGAGGCGAGCGGTGGGGGAACTCCTCGAGCTTCACGACGACATCCGCCAGCTCATCCTGGAACGGAAACCCGTGGGTGAGATCAAGAAAAAAGCCCGGGGTTTCGGGATGCGTACGCTGCGGGAGGGCGCCATCGACAAAGTCTTTGACGGCACCACAAGCCTGCGGGAGATCAACAAGGTGACCTTCGTTGAATAGGGAGGCCTGATGATCGCGGAGCCGCCCGCCAATCCAGGCGACGATGAAGTTCGCGCCTTGCTCCGAAGAACCCGCCGTATCGCGGTGGTCGGGCTCTCACCGAAACCCTCGCGCGACTCTCATCGGGTCTCGGCCTACATGCAACGGGTGGGCTACGAGATCGTGCCCGTGTATCCGCGCGAAGAGATGATTCTCGGCGCCCGTGTTTATCGGTCAGTGGGCGAGATCGAAGAGCCGGTGGATATGGTCAACGTTTTCAGGCGTTCACAAGATCTGCCCGACGTGGTCGCCGACATCCTGAAAAGCGGCCCTTTGAATGCG
>JBDSLN010000412.1:0-4491 GCA_039916365.1 Vicinamibacteria bacterium | reverse complement strand
CGCCTATGCGCAGATCGCCAAGATTCAGATGGATCAGTCTCGATTCGATCTGGCGGTCACGGCGATCAACCAGGCGATCAGGGTGGCTCCAGCGCGCGCCGATATCCGCAGTCTGGCCGGGCAGATTCATCAGTTCTACGGACAGTCGGGCGGCGGAGAAGCCCAACTCCGTCTCGCCGCGCAGGAGTACGAGGAAGCGACGACGCTCAACCCCAACGATCCGGCACCCCTGCGTGATCTCACGCGCATCTACTCTGTCCTGCGCGACGCCAAAGCCGCGCTCGGCACCTGGAAACGCCTCTCGACGGTTGATCCCCGCAACTCCGATGCCTTCGTGCAAGTCGCGACGCTGTCGCTCGCCATCGGCGAGACCGACCATGCCATCGCGGCGCTTGAGACCGCGGTCGCCGCAGATCCTGAAAATGCTCGCGTGTTCCAGCTCCTTGGTGATCTCAAGAAGGATGGCGGCAAGAGCGACGAAGCTTTCAAGGCCTACGAAGCGGCCGCCAAACTCGACCCTAAGGACCTCATCACGCGCTTGAAAATGGGCGAAATGCTGATCGACGGTCGCAAGTCGACGGAAGCGCTCACCCTCTCCGAGGAAATACTGAAACAGGACGAAAAGAACCGCTTCGCGCTCGACTTGAAGGCGCGCGCGCTCAAAGACCTGCACCGCGCCGATGAAGCGCTCGCCATCGCGGAAAGCCTGGCCGCGAGCGATCCCAAGGATTTGAAGGCCTCGTTCCTGGTCGTCACCATCCTCGAGCAGACAGGCAAGCTTCCTCAGGCGGAGGACCGGCTGAACACGCTGATTCGTCGAAACACCTCAAGCGAGGACGCGGATGGCATCGGACGCAACAATCGCGTGTTCTGGGCGCACACCGGCATGGTGCGACAGCGTCTGGGACGCTACAAAGACGCCGCCGACGCCTTTGGTGAAGCCGCGAATGCGGACAAGGAGCCCGACGGCTCGCTCGTCACTTATCGCATCGACGCTCTCATCTCGGCCAAGGAGTTCGCGGTTGCCTTGAAGGAGGCGCGCGCCGCCAAGGCCAATCCGGCCTTCAAGGATCAGGACGATCTCCGGACGCTCGAAGCCTATGCGCTGCGCGGCACGGGGGATGAGAAGGGCGCTTCCGCGTTGGTCGAGGCCGGGATCGCGGGCGGCATGGATAAGGTTGAAGTGAACGATCTTCTTGGCGCCGCTGAGTTCTATCAGCGCGGCAAGAACATGGCGCGCGCCGCGGAGCTCTTCAATCGTGTGATCGCAAAAGATCCGAAGAATGTGCGGGCCTTGTTCAGTCTCGGCTCGGTCCTGGAACGCCAGAAGAAGTTCAACGAAGCGGAGACCGCGTTCCGCCAGGCTCTCCAGATTCAGCCGGACTCCTCGATCACGCTGAACTATCTCGGCTATATGAACGCCGATCGCAACGTGAAACTTCCCGAAGCCTTGACCCTGATCCAAAAGGCACTCGCCGACGATCCGAACAATGGCTCCTATCTCGATAGTCTGGCCTGGGCCCTTCATCGCCTGGGTCGTCATGCCGAAGCGGCCACCGCAATTCGCAAAGCGGTGACGTCCCAGGACTCGAGCGCCGTCGTCCTCGCGCACGCCGGCCTGATCCTGGCGGAGACGGACGACCGCGCCGACGCGCTTAAGTACCTGCGTCAGTCGCTTGAAGGCGAAGACGACGATGGCGAGTTGGATCGCGCGCTCGTACAGAAGAAGATTCAGTCGTTGTCGGCGGCCGCGCAGAAGAAACCTTGATTCTCGGCCCGGCCTTCGGAAGCGCATCGCGGGCGGCGATAGGCGCGCTGCTGGTTTCCTTCGCGCTGGGCTGTGCTGTGCGCGGTCATATCGCATCGCCCGATGAGATGGCTCAGCTCCAAAAGACGAGCGGTCTTTCAGCTTCGGGCAAGCTCACGCTGTCGGGCCCGAAGGGGCGCTTCTCCGCGCGAGTGGTGTTCGGTCTGACCAAACCCGCGAGTCTGCGCATCGAGATCCCGGCGGGCACGGGCCTGCGTTTCCTCCTCGTGGCACGTGACGGAAAGTTGAGGGCCGAGCTTCCCGGAGATGACGCGATGTTCGAAGGGCCGGCCACAAGTGCAGTGATGAAGGATCTCTTCGGGATTGATCTCTCACCCGCCGATCTCGTTGCCGCCGTTCTCGGCGCCCCGCCGTCCACCCTGAATGTTTCCTGGCGCTTCGACAAAACGCAGCCGTCTCTGGTGACGATGCGCGGCGCAGACAGCACGAAGTTCGCCATTGCGCTCGACGACCCATCCGTCGAGCCTCCTCCGGCGACCGCCTTTGCCTTCGGTCCTCCGCGCGGCCAGTCGTGGACAATCGAGCAGATGTCTGTCCGTCTTGGATTGCGTCGTTAGAGATTGGAAATGGCCCGCCGCTTCCGCTCATTCGCCAAGATCAATCTTGGACTCGAAATCACGGGCAAGCTCCCGAATGGGTATCACCAGCTCAAAACCATCTTTGCGACCATCGGGCTGCACGACATCGTCGAGATCGCGACCGCGAAATCAGGGAAATCAGGGGTCAATGTGCGGACGGATCATCCCGATGTGCCCGGCAACGAAACAAATCTTGCTCATCGCGCCGCCGTTGCCATGCAGGCGCTGGCCGGAACGAATCGTGGCGTGGCGATCCGAATAGAGAAGCGCATTCCCGTGGGCGGTGGCGTGGGTGGCGGAAGCAGCAACGCGGCCACGGTACTGCGGGCCCTGGATCGGATTTGGAAACTGAAGCTCGGAACGGACGGATTGCTTCAAGTTGCCAAGACGCTCGGCGCCGACGTTCCTTACTTTCTCTATGGCGGCCCAGCACTCGGCATCGAGCGCGGCGACGATATCCATCCCCTCGATCTGAAACTGACCGAGAGGCTGCTGCTCGTTCCGAACGACGGCGGCGTCTCGACAGCGGCCGTCTTCCGACGCTTCGCCTCTCAGGCTAGAACGCCGCGCAAGCGATCGCCGATCGACGCGTTCCTGCGCGTTGTGACGTCGCCGAGACCGGCCACCCAGGCCTCACGCCGCCTCGTCAACGATCTCGAAACCGCCGCATTGGCCGAGAGTCCCAGGCTCGCGGAGATCAGCCGCCAGGTCCGGCGCGTGGCCAAATCGACTGGCGCGATCCGGGCCGCAATGTCCGGAAGCGGCTCCACCTTCTTCCTCATTCACGCCGACACCGACTCGAGACGCGCGGCAGCAGCTGCGCTGAGCAGGGATGGGATCAAGACCATCGCCAGCGCGTTTATTTCGAGAGCGGCCTATGAGAACCGCTTCGAAATCCGCGCGTAGGGCACAAGTAGCGAAAGCGGCACACCGCGGGCAAGACTTCTTCGTTAAGCTTCGCCCCTCTCACCTTCCAACACTGGGGCGTCGCCAAGCGGTAAGGCTCGGGACTTTGAATCCCGCATCCGAAGGTTCGAATCCTTCCGCCCCAGCCAAAGAGACCAAGCCATCCCACCGATTTCCCTCCGAAGAAGGGCCTAGAAACAGTCGCCATGGTTCGACCACCTCACGACCTCAAGATCTTCACTGGTAGCGCCAATCGGTCGCTGGGTGAATCGATTTCGCGATACCTCAACGTGCCACTCGGCAAGGCGCACCTTTCGCGCTTCCTCGACGGTGAGGTTTGGTTTCAGATCGAAGAGAACGTGCGCGGCAAGGACGTCTTCGTCCTACAGTCGACCTCGACTCCGGTCAACGAGCATCTAATGGAACTGCTCATCATGATCGACGCGTTCCGTCGCGCGAGCGCCGCGCGCATCACCGCGGTCATTCCCTACTACGGTTACGCCCGCCAGGACCGCAAGGATCGTCCGCGTGTCCCCATTTCCGCCAAGCTCGTGGCGAACATGATCTCCACCGCAGGCTGCCACCGCGTGCTGACGATGGACTTGCACGCCGCGCAGATCCAGGGCTTCTTCGACGTGCCGGTCGATCACCTTTTCGCGGCGCCCGTCATCATCGAACACGTCGCACAGCTGGGTTTGCAGGATTTGTGCGTGGTTTCACCGGACGCGGGCGGTGTCGAACGTGCTCGCGCTTACGCCAAGCGTCTCGGCGCGAGCCTTGTCATCGTGGACAAACGTCGCGAGACCGCAAACGTCGCCGAAGTCCACAACGTTATCGGAGATGTGTCCGGCAAGACGTGCCTCATCGTCGACGACCTCGTCGATACCGCGGGAACCTTGTGCAAGGTCGCCGAAGCGATCGGCGCGGCAGGCGCCGGTCGCATTCTCGCCTCGGCGTCTCACGGCGTGCTTTCCGGGAACGCGGTCCGCAACATCAACGCCAGCAAGATCTCACAACTGATCCTCACCGACTCCATCGAAGAGAAGCCGGAACGAAAATCAGATAAGATTGTCGTTCTGCCCATCGGAGAGCTGATGGGCAAGGCCATCCAGAATATCCACGAAGAAGCGTCCGTCACGAGCCTCTTCATTTGATGCCGCCCCGGCGTCCATAAGATTT
>JBDSLN010000411.1:0-3276 GCA_039916365.1 Vicinamibacteria bacterium | reverse complement strand
TCGAACATGATCGCGAAGTGGTACCAAATACTCAGCAGTTCATCGCCGCCGAGGGTGCTGGCGAAGATCTGTGCCATGCCGACCGCCAGCGAGGGCGCGCCGCCGGTTCGATTCAATAAGGTGGTCTCGCCCACCGACCTCGCGAGTTCGTCCATGTGGGCCGCCTCCACCGGATAGCCCCACGACGTGATTGTTGTGGCCGCTTCAACCGAAGTGGATCCGATGACGCCGGCGGGGGAGTTGATGGCGAAGTAGACGCCCGGCTGAAGGGCGCAGGCCGCCACCATCGCCATGACGCCGACGAACGACTACATCAGCATCGAGCCGTAGCCAATCATCCGCGCATGCGATTCACGCTGGATCATCTTGGGCGATGTGCCCGAAGCGATCAGCGCATGGAAACCGGAGATCGCGCCGCAGGCGATGGTGATGAAACAGAAGGGGAAGATCTTGCCGGAGAACACGGGACCGTTTCCGTCGACGAAACTGGTCAACGCCGGCATGTGGATTTCGGGGCGGACGATCAGGATGCCCACCGCCATTGCGAAGATCGCGCCGACTTTCACGAACGCCGACAGGTAGTCGCGCGGCGCGAGCAGCAACCAGACGGGCAATGCGGATGCCGCGAATCCATAAATGATGACGCACGCGGCGAGGGTCGTTCCGGAGAGAGTGAAGAAAGGCGCCCACGTCGCGGAATGAGCGACCCACTGTCCCGAGATGACCGAGAAACTGGTCAGGAAGAGACCGATCGCCGTTGCTTCCATGACCTTGCCCGGACGAAGGAAGCGCAGGTAGACGCCCATCAGCATCGCGACGGGGACGGTCATGGCCAGGGTGTAGGTGCCCCAGGGCGATGACTTCAGCGCGTTGACCACCACCAGCGCGACCACGGACAGCAGGATGATCATGATGATCAGCACCGCGATCAGCGCGATGAACCCGCCGCGGGTCCCGACTTCTTCCTTCGCCATCTGGCCGAGGGTCTTGCCGCCGCGACGCATGGAGCAGAAGAGGATGACGAAGTCCTGAACGCAGCCAGCGAGGCAGCCGCCGATGATGATCCACAGCGTGCCGGGCAGATAGCCGAACTGCGCCGCGAGGGTGGGGCCGACGAGCGGGCCGGGGCCCGCGATCGCCGCGAAGTGGTGACCGAGCAGAACCCACTTGTTGGTGGGGACGTAGTCGCGTCCGTCTTCCTTCAGTTCGGCGGGTGTCGCGCGCGTGTCGTCGAGAGCCATGATCTTGGCCGCGATGAACGACGAGTAGAAGCGATACGCCAGCATGTAGGTGCACGCGGCCGCCACCACGAACCAGGTGCCGGTGATGGGTTCACCCCGTGAGAAGGCGATGCCGGAGAGGGCTCCCGCACCTAGAAGTGCGACCAGAATCCAGCCAAGCGCGCGCACTGTCGAGTTCATACCTTGTTGATGTCTCTCTTATGAGGGGGGACGAGATGCGATTCCTGGAGAACCGAAGGGGCCGCCCACGAAGGCCGATCACAACGCCGATCACAACGCCGATCACAACGCCGATCACAACGCCGATCACAACGCGACTGTGAAGGGAGCATAAGCCTGTTCGAGCCGAAGTCGCGTGCTACATTCGCAGCCTCTTGGTGTCGCGAAAGTTCTGGACCAAACGGCGTAAAGCCGGGATTGCCGCGCTGATCGCGATGAGCGCAGCGGCGTGCCCTTCCACCGCACCTCGGGTCCAGGGGCCGTCGGGCCCTCAGTCCCTTCTGGTCGCGAAAACAAATGCGGGCCGCGCGAACATCGCGCCCGTGAGCATCGGAGACGAGACACGGGACGCCTTGCTCGCAAGCCAGTCATGGACGCTGGCGTTTCCGAAACGAGCGACTCTGACCTTCGGCGTCGGCGCTCATTTCGACAGTAAAGACGAGACGCCCGGCTGGGGACGTTTCGTGGTGAGCCTTGACGGCAAGGTGATCGCGAAAGAGACGGTGAATCCCCGCGTCGCGCACCACTGGAAAGACACGACCGTGGAGTTGGACGCGCCTCCGGCCAAAGGCGTCGTCGCGGTCTCGATCCGATTCACCGACAAAGATGGAGCGGATCTTGCGCAGCCTGCTGAGCTAAAGCTCGCGATGTCCGATCCGGTGATTCACGACAAGGCCGGATACGGCCTCAAGAAGGGTGTGATCTTCATCTCGGTCGACACCCTTCGGCGCGATCACGTCGGAGCCTATGGTTACGCAAAGCCGACCACGCCCACCCTCGATGCGCTGGCCAAGGCCGGTGTCCTTGCCGATGACGCGGTGAGCGTCAGCTCATGGACGCTGCCTTCGCACTTGTCCATGATGACATCGGTTCTGCCGGGAACTCACGGCGGCACGGATATGAAGCGGGCCTTCAATCACTCTGTACCGACGGTGGCCGAGTTGCTGAGAGCTCAAGGTGTCGCGACCCACGCCGTCACGTCTCATCTCTATGTGTCGAAGATCTACGGCGTTGACGCGGGTTTCGATTCGATGAACTTCCGCCAGGATCGCCTGGCCTCAAACGTCGCCAACCACGCGATGGATCTGATCGACCGTTTCGGGGACCGGCCGTTCTTCATCTTCCTGCACTTCTACGATCCGCATTGGCACTACGCCCCCCCCGCTGAAACGCTGAAGATCTTCGAGCCGATACCGTACCTTGGGAAGATGACGGGCAATCTGAATGACTTCCAGAAGCTGCGCGCCGATCAGGTGAAGCCCGCGGATCTCGATCATCTGCGCGCTTTGTACGACGGAGAGATCCGCTACACGGATAATGAGATCGCGCGGCTGATGACCCACCTCAAGGAACGCGACGCCCTCCGCAACACGCTGATGGTCGTGACGTCGGATCACGGAGAGGAATTCCTGGAGCACGGCTCGTGGGAGCATCAGAAGACGCTGTACGAAGAGGTCATTCGCATTCCCCTGATCGTCTCGGGCACGGGGGTGGCGGCGCGTCGGGAGACTCAGCCGGTGGACCTGCTCGACATCGCGCCGACCATTTTGGATTTCCTGAGTGTCAAGCCAGTACCGACGATGAAGGGCGTGTCGTTGCTTCGCTCAGTCCCGGATCATCGCGAGATGTACGGCGAGACTGACAATACGCTCGATGGCTCGCGTCTCTCGTTCCTTCGCAACGGATCGCAGTCATGGAAGGCGATCCTTCGCTCTGATCCCTTAAAAAAGGTCGTGCGTTCGTCGGAATGGTTCGACCTGGCCAAAGATCCTGCGGAGAATACGAATCGCCCGCCCGCGGATTCGTTGCGCGCGTC
>JBDSLN010000410.1:0-8536 GCA_039916365.1 Vicinamibacteria bacterium | reverse complement strand
CGGTTGATGGGAGTGAAACGGCGCGTCCACGCCGCGTGGACCACCGCCCCGCCGAACAGGACGTCGAACGCGGATAGCTCTTTCCATCCAAGGCCGATCGGAACCGTGGCGGCCGGAAAGAAACCGGCGAGGCTCGCGAAAAGAAGCCACATCGCGAGACGCTGCTAGCAGTCCGTGGTGGAAGTCGGCCGAGGCACCGAGAGGAGCGATGCGCCCGACTGGCGATGAGCCGAAGAGCCCGAATATCGAGAATATTCGGGCTGCTGAGCGAAGACGTCCAGACGGGATGCAGCGTTCCTCGAATGCCGGCCGACTTTCACCACGGGCGGCTAGACCATCTCCGTTTTCCACAGATCGTGGAGATGGATGACGCCCTGGACGTGACGCTGTTCGTCCACCACCACGAGCGCGGTGATCTTGTTGGTCTCCATCATGTCGAGCGCGCGGGTAGCGACCTCACGGGCGGCGATGGTGTGCGGAGTCCGCGTCATGGCCTGATCCGCGGGAACGTCCAAGGCCGCGGCGCCGAAGCGTTCCATCAGGCGTCGGAGATCTCCGTCTGAGATCACGCCAAGAAGCACGCCCGCATCATCGACGACGGTCGTCATGCCAAGCCGCTTCTTGGTCATCTCAAACAACGCATCGCGCAGCAGCGTCTTCGATCCGACGCGAGGGGTATCGCCGTTCTTGTGCATCATGTCTTCGACCCGAAGCAGCTTGCGGCCGAGACGTCCGCCCGGATGAAGGTCGGCGAACTCCTCGACGGTAAAGCCGCGCTTCTCGGTGAGGACCATCGCCAGCGCGTCGCCCATGGCCAGAGCAGCCGTGGTGGATGCGGTGGGCGCGAGCCGAAGGGGACACGCTTCCTCGCGGATCGACACATCGAGATGGATCTCAGACGCCATCGCGATGGCGGAATCGACGCGCCCGGTCAAGGACAGAACGGGAACGCCGATGCGCTTCAAGGTGGGCAGCAGAGCCACGATCTCCTCGGTCTCACCGCTGTAGGAAATCGCGATGACCACATCACCCTTGACGATGCGACCGAGGTCGCCGTGGATCGCTTCGGCGGGATGAAGAAACAACGACGGCGTTCCCGTCGAAGAAAGCGT
Organism: Vicinamibacteria bacterium; assembly: GCA_039916365.1. Lineage (GTDB taxonomy): Bacteria > Acidobacteriota > Vicinamibacteria > Fen-336 > JAGNNV01 > JAGNNV01. Next base: position 7,424 of record JBDSLN010000410.1, on the reverse strand, counting down.
GGCGGAGAGTTTTTGCGCGATGAAACCGCTTTTGCCCATGCCGGTCGTGACCACGCGGCCGGTGCAGCCGTAGAGCAGATCGACTGCGCGGCCGAAGGCTTCCCCGACCTTGGGAATCAGATCGCGGATCGCGTCCGATTCGATCTGAAGCACCTTCAGCGCGGTCTCGTAACCCAATTAGGCGCGCTCCTGAGCGAGCGCGTGCACTTTCTTCAAATGGGTCAGAAACGCCTTCATGCGATCGAGACGATACGCGTTTGGGCCATCGGAAAGGGCCTGGCTCGGATCGTTATGGGTTTCCATGAAAATCCCGTGGACTCCGGCCGAAACGCCGGCGGGTCCGAGCGTGTCGATGAAATGCGCCTCGCCGCCCGAGCGATCGCCCAGGCCGCCCGGCTTCTGCACGCTGTGGGTGATGTCGTAGATCACGGGATAGCCGAAGCTGCGCAGAACGGGGAAGGAGCGCATGTCGACCACAAGCGTGTTGTAGCCGAAGGAAGCACCGCGTTCCGTCACCATGAGATTCGGGTTGCCGGTGGTGGCGGCTTTCTCGATGACCGTCCGCATGTCCCACGGCGCCATGAACTGGCCTTTCTTGATGTTCACGGCCTTGCCGGAACGCGCAGCTTCAAGAACGAGGTCGGTCTGACGGCACAGAAACGCCGGGATCTGGAGGATATCCGCGACTTTCGAGACGGGCTCGACGTGCGACGTCTCGTGGATGTCGGTCACGATGGCGACGCCGAGCCTGGCCTTCACGTCGGCCAGGATGTCGAGACCCTGTTTCATGCCGACGCCTCGGAACCCATTGATCGACGATCGATTCGCCTTGTCGTAGCTTGCTTTGAAGATGAAGGGGATCTCCAGTTCGTCGGTGATTTCCTTCAGCCGTTTCGCGATCTTCATGGGATGCGTCGGCGATTCAATGACGCACGGCCCCGCGATGAGGAACAACGGTCCGCCGCCGATCTTCAGCGATCCGACGCGGATGGCTTTGGTTTTGGACGCCGCAGACTTCACGCGACGGGACTCACGGACTTCGCGGCCGCCGCCTGATTCGCCTTGTGCTGGGTGTACGACGCGCTCACGAACCCGGAGAACAGTGGGTGTGGCTGCCACGGACGCGACTTGAATTCCGGGTGGTACTGCACCGCGATGAAGTACGGATGGTCTTTGATCTCGGCGACTTCGGCGAACTTGCCGTCGGGGGTCTTGCCGGAGATCTTGAGTCCGGAATTTTCGAGACGCGCCATGAATTCCTGATTGAACTCATAGCGATGACGATGACGCTCGCGAATCTCCAGTGCCCCGTAAACGCGATGGGCCAGCGAGCCTTCGTCGAGCTCGCACAGATAAGACCCAAGGCGCATCGTGCCTCCCATATCTTCGACGCCAAGCAGGTCCTGCAACTTGTAGATCACGCGATGTTCGGCGTTCTCGTTGACTTCGGTGGAATCGGCTCCTTCGAGTCCGCACACGTTGCGTGCGTACTCGACCACCGCCCACTGGAAGCCGTAGCAGATGCCAAAGAAGGGCGTGCCGGATTCTCGCGCGTACTTTGCCGCCATCACCATGCCTGCGGTGCCGCGTGAACCGAAACCTCCGGGAACCAGGATCCCGGCAGCTCCCTCGAGCAGAGACGGGCCCTTCGCTTCCAGTTCCTCCGATTCGACCCAGCGCCGCACCAGCTTCACCCCATTCGCGAGCGCGCCGTGGGTCAACGCTTCGTTGAGGCTCTTGTACGAATCTTCGTACGAGACGTATTTGCCGATGATCGCGATCTCGACTTCGGCCTGCGGATTCTTGATCGTGCTGACGATGCGTTCCCAGTGCGCGAGATCGCAGCCCTGCGAACTCATGCCGAGCGTCTTGAGGATGAAGGTGTCGAGGCCCTGCGACTTCAGGTGCAGCGGCACCTCGTAGATGGTGCCTACGTCCTGGGCCGAGATGACCGCTTCCTCGGGCACGTCGCAGAAGAGGGCAAGCTTGGCCTTGATGTCCGCGGGAAGATCGACTTCCGTACGACACAGCAGGGCCTGCGGCTGGATACCAATGCCGCGGAGCTCGTGGACCGAGTGCTGCGTGGGCTTGGTCTTCAATTCCTGCGCGGTCTTGATGAAGGGAACGAGAGCAAGGTGGACGAACATCGCGTTCTCACGGCCGACGTCGCGACGAAACTGACGGATGGCTTCAAGGAACGGGAGGCTTTCGATGTCACCAACCGTGCCGCCGATCTCCACGATGAGAACATCCACGCCTTCACCGCATTCGCGGATGGCGGCTTTGATCTCGTCGGTGATGTGGGGGATGACCTGCACGGTGCGGCCTAGATAGTCGCCGCGCCGCTCCTTCTGGATCACCTGGCCGTAGATCTGACCGGTGGTGATGTTCGACTTGCGCGAGGTGGTGACGTGGGTGAAGCGTTCGTAGTGACCAAGGTCGAGGTCGGTCTCACCGCCGTCTTCCGTGACGAAGACCTCTCCATGCTGATACGGGCTCATGGTGCCCGGATCGACGTTGAGATACGGATCGCATTTCATCAGACCGACGCGGAAGCCGTGGCCCTCGAGCAGGCAGCCGATCGACGCGGCGGCGATGCCTTTGCCCAAGGACGAAACGACGCCACCGGTGACGAAAATGTATTTGGTTGGTCTGGGCATCGTGAAGGGGCCTCCGGTTTCAGGGGTGAGAGCGGGTGACGTCGGGAGAAATAAGGAAACGAACGCGTTCAAGGTCGGCAGGCGTGTCGACGGCGACGGTGCCTTCTCCCTCAACAGGTTCGACGAGAATCTTCAGGCCATGGTGAAGGGCGCGGAGTTGCTCTAGCTGCTCCTGTGCTTCAAGAGGCGACGGCGAGAGAGCCGCGAACCCGGCGAGCGTCTCCCGACGGTAAACATAGAGGCCGACATGCTTCCGAGCCGTGCCGGCTCGAATCGCAGCGCGGGCCGCGGATTCGAGCGAGCGTTCAGCGGTCCGCACGTGGGGAATCGGGCTGCGGGAGAAGTAGAGGGCGTGCTTCTTCACATCCACCACGACCTTCACCACCGCGTCGGACAGCATCTCTTCAAGCGAGGTCAGCGGGAGCGAGAGCGTCGAGATCGCAGCGGTCGAATCGTTCTGGAGCGCATTCACGGCAACGTCAATGAGGGCGGGGTCGATCATCGGCTCATCCCCCTGCACATTCACGTAGATGTCGGCGGCGATCTGCTTCGCGGCTTCAGCAAGGCGGTCGGTTCCGGTGGGGCAGGTTGGAGACGTCATCAACGCGCGTCCACCAAAGGCCGTGACCGCGTCCATGACGCGTTGGTCATCGGTGGCGATGACGACTTCATGGACTGACGAAGCCCGCTTGGCGCGCTCATAAACGTGACGAACCATGGGCCAATCGTGAATGAGGGAGAGAGGTTTCCCCGGGAGCCTTGTGGAGGCAAACCGCGCTGGGATGATCGCTGCGACTCTCAACTGGCTGGAGTTTACCCGCGTCCCCCGAAGACCCGAAATTGCGACCGACGGTCGAGTCGCACCGCTACCCTGAGGGCAGGTGGCCAAGGGTGTTGACCGTCTACATCCTATGGAGGTAGATTGTCTACATCATGGGAACAAGAGACAAGGCCCCGAACCGCCAGGATCTGCTCCAGGGCACGCTGGATCTTCTGGTCCTTCAGACGCTGCAGTGGGGTCCGCAGCATGGCTACTCCATCGCGACGGCGATCCGCGCGGGGTCCAACGACGTGCTTCAGGTGGAAACCGGCTCGCTGTATCCGGCTCTTCATCGCCTCGAGCGCCAGGGCTTCGTGAAAGCGTCCTGGGAAACCTCAGTCAACAAACAGCGCACGCGCGTCTATCGCCTCACCACGTCGGGCAAGAAACAACTGACCGCCGAGCGCTCACGCTGGGAAACCCTTGCGACCGCCATGGTCGGCCTTCTGTCCCCCGTGAAACCCGCGGGGATCGCGTGAAGATCGGGCCCTTTAGTTCGGAGAAACGCAACGACGAGCTGGACGAAGAACTCTGCGCCCATGTCGCGATGGCCGCCCGGGATCTCGAGGAGCGCGGTTTGTCTCATGAAGATGCGTTCAGCCGCGCGCGTCGAGAGTTTGGGAACGAGACCGCGATCCGCGAAGCGACCAAGGATGTGTGGGGACAAAGGATCGCGGAGGATCTCGCTCAAGATCTTCGCTATGGCTTTCGAGGTTTGCGGCGCAATCCTGGATTCACTTTTGTGGTCCTGTTTTCCTTCGCGATCGGCATTGGAGCCAACGCCGCGATCTTCACCCTCGTCGACGCCACGCTGAATCGGCCTCTTCCGTTCCCTGATTCACACCGGCTGGTTGTTCTTACCGACGAGAACGTCGAAAAGGGGCGCATGGGCCAGGGTGTCTCGCCGGGCAACCTGATCGATTGGCGCGCCGACAACGGCGTCTTCTCGGGCCTCGCCGGTTCCTATGCACGGAGCGTGGTGGTGAGCGAAGAGGAAAATTCCGAGATCGTGATCGGCGCTCAAGCGACCGAGGATTTCTTCACCGTCCATGGCGTTCGGCCCACGATCGGGCGCACCTTCTCTCCCGAGGAACTCGAAGCCGGCATGACCGAGAGGGTGGGCGGCTCGGATGCCGGGCCCGTGGTCATAGGAGAGCGACTCTGGCGGCGTCGGTTTAGCGCCTCGCCCGACGTGATCGGTCGGACTCTGTCGCTCGACGGCATCACTCGACGCGTCATTGGTGTCATGCCCGCGTCCTTCATTGCCTCGGGTGCGGAGGCCGAGCTGTGGCTGCCCTGGAACGTCAAGCGCGCCTATCCACGCCTTAAGTCGGTGCCGCGCGACTTCCGGTTTTTGCGTGCGGTGGGGCGCCTCAACGCTGGCGTCACGATGGCGGCCGCTCAGGAACGCTTCACCACGCTTGCCGCGACCCAGGCGCACGACTATCCGGATGCGAACGCGGGTTGGACCGTGCATCTTTCGCCGCTTCGAGAGGCCATCGTCGGCGAGACGCGATCGACGCTGCTCGCTCTTTTTGGCGCGGTGGGTCTGGTTCTGTTGTTGATGTCGGCGAACGTAGCGAGTCTGCAGATGGCGCGCGGTGCTGCGCGTGAACGGGAAATGGCGGTGCGCCAAGCCATTGGCGTCACTCGACCCCGCTTGATCCGCCAACTGCTCACCGAAGCTTTGACGCTGTCTTTCATGGGCAGCGCTCTTGGTATCGCGCTGGGAGCCGTGCTGGTTCGCTATCTCCTTGTTCTTGCACCGCCGTCGATTGTCGCGATGGAAGGCGTTTCGATGAACCGCCGCGTGCTTGCCTTCACGCTCGCGATCACGCTCGGGGTGAGCCTCGTCTCTGGTCTGTGGCCCGCGATCCGCACGTCCCGCGTCGCTCTCGCCCTGGCCTTCCGGCGAAGCAACTCCGGATCCGGGTCACTCAAGCTCGGGGTGAGACGCGCCCTGGTCGCGGCCCAGGCCGGCATCTCTTTCGTCCTGATCGTGGGTGCCCTGTTGCTGGTTCAAAGCGTGGGCGCGCTTCGTCACGTTGCCACCGGATTCGACGTCGAGAACCGACTGATGGTGCGCGTTTCCCTCAACACCAAGAAATACGACACCGACGTCAAGCGCATCGCCTACTTCGATGAGGTGACCGATCGCCTGCGCGCGCTGCCCGGCGTCGTCGAAGTGGGGGCCACGACCGTTCTTCCGATGAGCGAAGGCGGCACCGACTTCAGCCGGCCCTTCTGGCGCGAAGATCGCGGACGGCCGCAAAGCGGTCCGACGCCCATCGACGTCCGAATGATTCTTCCTGGTTACGTCGACGCGATGGGAATGCGCATGGTGAACGGCCGCAACTTTGACGACCGTGACCGTGCCGGAAGTACCGACGTCGTGGTGATCAACGAAAGTTTCGCGAGAACGACCTGGCCCGGAGAAGCGCCGGTGGGGAAGCGGGTCGTTCTCGACTACCGCGGCGGCACGTACCCCTACGAGATCGTCGGCGTGGTCAACGACACGCGCTACTACGGACCGCGCAGCGACGCCCGGCCGGAGGTGTTCATTCCCTATAAGCAGAACGCTTATCCCGCGCTCTTCTTCGTCATTCACTCGAGCGTGCCTTCGGAGACGCTGATCGCATCGGCGCGAGAGGCGGTGCGCTCCGTCGATCCCCGACTGCCCGCGCAGAACGTTGCGACCGTCTCCTCGCTTGTTGATCAGCGTATGAAGGCGGAGCGGCTCGCGGCGTGGCTCTTTGGGGCCATGGCGCTCATCGCGCTCATCATGTCGGCGCTGGGGGTTTGGGGGGTGGTCGAATACGCGGTCGGCCAGTCGACGAAAGAAATCGGTTTGCGGGTGGCGCTCGGGGCTTCGTCGCGCAGTGTGTTGCAGGATGTCCTGTGGCGGGCCGTGGGCTTGATCGGTATGGGAATCGCCTTCGGTTTGATCCTGCTCTGGCCTTTGTCTCTCGGGCTCCGGTCCCTCCTCTTTGGTGTTTCCCCTCTGGATCCGATTGCGATGCTCGGAAGCATCGTCCTTCTTCTTGTGGTTGCGCTGGTCGCCAGCGCCTCGCCCGCGATCAACGCCGCTCGACTCGATCCGGCCACCGCTCTGCGGGCGGATTGAAACCAAGCCCGGGCCATCCGAGGCGGACCGCCGGCTGCCATCGCAGGCTAGGAGTCTGGGCGGCAGAACGATCAGAGCGCGGAGCCTGCCCTGTACATTGTTCCAAAGTCGTTTTCGGATGTGAGCGCCCAAGCCTGCCTCGCGCCAACGAGCGCCACCCGAGGCTCTGCGCCGCATCTGAATGCCGATAGGGAATCACGTCCAGCAGGAAGTTTGCGCCGCTAATCACGAGCGCCAGTACAGGGCCTGACAGGGTTCTCCATCCAACGACCAAACAAAGGAAATGGAGAACATATGTCGAAGAGCATGAGGCGAGTCGGAATTGATTGGGGGAGTGAATCCCACCAGGTGTGCCGTCTAGACGGCGAGGAGGAACCTAAGCAGCGAAGTTTCCCGCACACGGGCGAGGGCTTAAAGGCCCTGGTTGCTTTCGTGATCGAGGGAGACATGGAGCGCGATCAGATTGCCATTGCTATCGAGGTGACACGCGGAGCGGTAATCGAGGCGTTGCTGGCCAAGGGGTTGCGGATTCATTCGATCAATCCAAAACTGCTGGACCGGCTGCGCGATCGGTTTTCCCTGGCGGGGGCCAAGGATGATCGGCGTGACGCATTCGTCCTAGCCTCGTGCGTGGAGTCCCCCGGGGGGAGGCTTCGCGCTCGGACGCACATGCCTTTCGGAAGATCGAGCCAAGCAACGAGGAGAACTCTCGACTGCGGGCGGCGACTCGGCTTCGTGAGGAGTTGAAGTCCGAGCGCAGGGCGAACACGAATCGACTGTGGAATGAACTTCGGGACTGTCGACCCGAACTTCTGCCTTT
>JBDSLN010000409.1:0-3398 GCA_039916365.1 Vicinamibacteria bacterium | reverse complement strand
CTCGCGCGCTTGGCATCGCGCAGGACCGCCTGGAGGAGAAGCGGCTCTTCCAGCGGCTTGGCATGGGAACTCCCGCCTTCGCGACGGTCGACTCACGCGACGACCTCGACCGCGCGATCGCCTCGGTGGGCGCGTCCGCCATTCTGAAGACCCGAAGACTCGGCTATGACGGCAAAGGCCAGTTCAGGTTGCGCGCCGCGAACGAAGCGGATGCAGCGTGGTTGGCTCTCGGCGGTGTGCCCTTGATTCTCGAAGCGTTCGTGCCCTTCGAGCGAGAGGTGTCGGTCATCGCGGTCCGCGGCCGTCAGGGCGAGTTTGCTACGTACCCGCTGACTCAGAACTGGCATCAGAACTCGATCCTCTCGGCAAGCCTCGCCCCCGCTCCAGAGTCAAGCAAGGTGGAATCCGACGCCCGCGCCTTCGCCCAAAGGGTCGCGGAAGAGCTGGACTACGTGGGTGTGTTCGCGATGGAGTTGTTCGTGCACGAGGGGCGCTTGTTGGCGAACGAGATGGCGCCGCGCGTTCACAACTCCGGCCATTGGACGATCGAAGGTGCTCTGACCAGCCAGTTCGAGAATCATGTTCGCGCCGTCGCGGGGCTGCCTCTTGGATCCACCGTGGGGCGCGACACTTCGGTGATGCTGAACTGGATCGGTGAGCTGCCCGACGCAAACGCGTTGCTGAGGGAATCGCTCGGTCACTGGCACGACTACGGAAAGACATCGCGACCTGGGCGCAAGGTCGGTCACGCCACAGTGAACGGGCCCGCGGACGAAGTCCGCGAAACCCTAGAGCGCCTTTCCCAGGCACTCAACCGACCCGCGCAGTTTGAACCGGTAGTGGCGGCCCTCCGACCGGCTCCGCAACCAGGCCGGCCCACACATCACAACCGCGGCTGATCTCCGTGTTGACGATGATGAAATCCGTGCGTCGCCTGATCGAGACGCTTGCGCGCGGACCCGGGCTCTTTATTGCTGAGGAGCTTCCGCCATGCGCGCGGTCTTCGGTGCGGGGGTGGGGGAGAAGATGCCCGACACCAGGCCCTGACCGCGTTTGATGCGTTCGTCGTTCCAGTTGACCAGGTCGTCAAACGAGCTGTACGCCGCCGGAACCACCAGAAGCGTCATGACGGTGGAGACCAGCATCCCGCCGACAAGGCCGATCGCCATCGAACGCTGCGTTTCGGCACCCGGACCGATCGCGAGGGCCGCAGGCAAGGCGCCCGCGATGGTCGCGATAGAGGTCATCATGATGGGACGCAGACGCACGGGGCACGCTTCGAGCAAGGCCTGATGACGCTCGACGCCGCGTTCGCGGATCTGGTTAGTGAAGTCGACAAGCATGATGGAGTTCTTCTTCGCGATCCCCATCAAAAGGATCAAGCCGAGCACGCTATAGACGTTGAGGGACTGGCCCATGAAGTACAGCATCAACAACGCGCCGCTGACGCTAAAGGGCAGCGCCAGAAGGATGACGATGGGATGAGTGAAGGAGTTGAACTGTGCGGCCAGCACCATGTACGCGACGATGATTCCCATGAGGAAGGCGAATCCGAGGGACTCAAAGCTCTCGCCGAACGCCTGGCTGGAACCGGAAGGTAGAGCGCGGTAGCCCTCGGGCAGAAGCTCGCGCGCCGTCTTGAGCGCGCCGTCGATCGCATCGGCCTGGGAAACGCCGGGCGGAATGTTGCCGAAGATCTTGATCGCGCGTTCGCGGTCGAGACGCGTGATGGCCTGGAGCGATGGAGCTTGCTCAATGCGGACGAGGTCGCCGAGTCGGACGAGGCCGCCGGTGCGCGTGCGGACCAGGAGACGCGCGATGTCTTCCGGCTTTTCCCGCTGAGGTGCGAGAAGACGCACACGGATGTCGAAGCGACGGCCCGCGTCTTTGAAGCGACCGGCGCGAACCCCGCCGATGGCCGCGTTGATCGTCTGGCCGATCGCGGTCATCGAGATCCCGAGGTCGGCCGCCTTGTTGCGGTCGGGGACAACCTGCACTTCGGGCATACCAATGCGGTAATCGCTGTCCACGTCAGCCACCAGGCCATTGGTGCGTAACTTGCTCATGATCTCCGTGGCCTTGGCGGCCAGAGTGTCCCAGTCGCCGCCGCGAATCGAGAACTCAACCGGTGAACCGCGGCCCGATGTGAAGCTCTGCTGGGAGTTCTCGGACAAGATGATTCGTCCGCCCGGAATGCCCGACAGATCGCGACGGATCGAATCCATCAGCTCGGTCTGGGTGAGCCTTCTCCCCTTTTGCGGATCCTTCGGACGATCTTTCAGTCCTTTCATCGTTACGGACACGTTTCCCGAAGAGACATCGCCGCCTCCCCCGCCGCCGAATCCACCGGGTCCGCCGAAGTAGCGATCAATCTCGTTCCTGGTGGAGAGATAGTTCTCGATCTGCAAGGACAGCTTGTTGGTCACCTCGAGGCTGGTGCCGATCGGCAGAACGTAGCGGACCTGGAACCGACCGGTGTCCTGACGGGGAACGAACTCCTGCGGCAGAAGCTTGATCAGGAACAAGGAAGCGACGAAGAGGACGAGCGATCCAGCCAACACCCACGCACGGTGATGCAGCGCTGGTTCGAGCACGCGAAGATACCTGACGGAGAGCTTCTCGAACCCGCGATCGACCAGCAAACCGACGCGTCCTCGCTTCTCACCCACCTGGAGGAAGCGCGAGCAACGCATGGGCGTCAGGGTGAGGGCTTCGAGGAGGGAGATCAGAACGGCGACGGAGATCGTGACGCCGAACTGGAAGAAGAACTTGCCGATGATGCCCTTCATGAACGCGACGGGCAGGAAGATCGCGATGATGGCTGCGGTGGTGGCGGCGGCGGCGAAGGTGACTTCGCGGGCACCCACACTTGCCGCCTTGATCTTCCCCTCACCGAGCTCACGGTGGCGGTAGATGTTCTCGAGCACCATGATGGCGTCGTCGACCACGATGCCGACGACCAGCGACAGACCGAGCACGGTGAACGTGTTCAGAGTGAAGCCGAGGAAGTACATGACAATAAAGGTGCCGAGAATCGACGTAGGAATCGCCAGCAGGATGTTGACCGTGGACGTCCACGATCCAAGGAACAGCCAGCAGACGATTCCCGTCAGCAATGCGGCCATCACGAGGGTGAAGAGGATTTCGTTGATCGACTCCTCAATGAACTGAGTGGAGTCGAAGTTCACCGCTAGCACGATGCCTTCCGGCGCCTGCGACTGGAGCTGGGCGATGCGGTCACGCACGTCGTGTCCGACTTGGACAGCGTTCGCGCCGCGGAGCTTCTTGATGCCGAAGCCGAGCGCTGTTTGTCCCATGGCGCGCTGCACGCGCCGCTGGTCTTCAAAGCCGTCCTCGACCACCGCAACGTCTTTGAGGCGGACCGGGGTGCCCTGGTT
>JBDSLN010000408.1:0-3971 GCA_039916365.1 Vicinamibacteria bacterium | reverse complement strand
GGACGGGCCCGACGATGCGCCAACGCGCGCGCCGGCTTTCAGACCCAGGTTGATCTTGGCTCCCGCGCGGCCGGAGCGCTGTTCCCTTCCGCACAGACCTCGCGCTCTTTTTCGGCGAAGCCTTGCTGGATGCCGAGGCCTTGTCCTCAGCCCGGTTTAGAACGAAATGGTGATCGCGACCCCCGGACGGCTTGAGTACCGTCGGTTATAGAGGTAATAGCCGTCGTTGTAGTAGTCGACGTACAGGTCATCGGTCGCGTACCAATCCTCGGCCCAATACTCCGGGTAGGGATCGACCGAAGCCACCCAGTAGCCGTTGTACTGAAAGCTCGGAGAGCCGGCCCTCAGTGTGAAAGGCAAGCGGTCCACGCGAAACGCGTGAGACGGACCGAAGAGAGTGGTGAAGGTGCGTTCTGGAATTCTCGAGCCCTTGTAGCCGCCGCGCTGGGTCCAGGTGCGATGCTCGGCTTCGAAGTTGCCTGCGCGGTGCTGGCGCAGCGCGTTCCTTTGATGAACCTGTTCGGCTCTCTCCTGCCCGACTGGGTGCCCCGGGTGCGCCGGCTTGGCGGCGCGCGCGGCAGGCGGCCCCTCCCGCCGAGGCTCACTGGAGCGTTTCTGCTTTTCCGGCTTGCTCTTCTGGGGCTTGTCCGGCTTGTCGAAGCTCCAAGGCTCGGAGTTTGCGACGGCCCGGGCCGGGAGCGCGATGACGGGAAGAGCGATCAGAGCCGCAAGGGAAATCGACGGGCCTAGAACTCGTAAAGACTTCATAAATATGACCTCGATTCCCATCTTGCGCCGAATCACGACTCCAGCGCTGTGCGTTGGTGCACATAGGCCGCTGACCTGGATGAGCCTCTCATCCACCTATGGCACGAGACGCGACACCGCTAACGAAAGAGCGTCGCCTGGAACGCTGCCGCCAGGTACGGCGGATCGGTCCCATCAGAAGTCATTGAATGGAATGAATTCCATGATTACAACGGTTACCCAGAAGAACATGGTTACCATGCCGGCGGCTGTTGGACGGCTTTTCATCATTCAGCCCGGGTACCGGCTCGAATGGACGCCGGTCAAGAGCCCCGGTCGCGAACCCACTGAAATGCTGGTGAGAGTCATCCCTCCTGACCCAGGTTCAGCTTGCCAGGCCCTGACCTGACCAACTAGACTAACCCGGTGAGCACGGTGAATATCTACGATGCCAAGACCCGCTTGTCGTCCATCCTGAAGGCGGCTGAAGCGGGTGAGGAGTTTGTCATTGCCCGCGCCGGACGGCCGATCGCCCGCGTCACTGGTATCGCGCGGCCTTCGCGAAAGCGAAAGCTGGGCGTTCTCGACGGCAGGTTTCAGATCCCGGACGACTTCAACCGGCCCCTTCCTGCGAAGGAAAGGGCGAAGTTTGAAGGCCGCTGATGCGGCTCCTTCTCGACACGCACCTTCTTCTCTGGGCCGCCGCCCGTAGCGAACGGCTGACGCGGGAGGCGCGGAGACTCATAGAGGACCCGGGGAACGAGATTTACTGGAGCGTCGCGAGCCTCTGGGAGATCGCGATCAAGGCATCGCTGCGCCGTAAAGACTTTCGGATCGAGGTCAAGTCTCTTCGCCCGGCATTCGATGTGATGGGATTCCGATCCCTTCCGATCAAGGCGGACCACGCGGAAGAGGTAGCGCAACTCCCTGAGATCCATGGCGACCCGTTCGATCGCCTGCTCGTGGCTCAGGCGCTGACGGAGCCGCTCATCCTGCTTTCGAACGACGAGACTCTCTCCAACTACGGCGCCATCGTCCGGATCGTCTGATCACAAACGCATCGGATGGCCTGGCCGTTGTACCGGTCAGAGGCGTCACGGTCCGTGCGCGGCTACTTCGACTTGCCGCCCATGCTCGCGTAAGCCACGGCGACGAACTGATCGGGTGTGAGGAATCCTTTGCCCCACTTCTCATCAAACGCCTGCGTAGGCTTTGCCGCCCGAACCTCGGCGAGTGTCTTCCCTGAGGCGATCAGCGGCTTCATCTTGTCGCGCACTGCGGCCAGCATGTCGCGGAACACCTTCAGGTCAGCCTTCCTCGCCATCGGGCCGTGGCCGGGGATGATCTGTGTGGTCTCGTTCGCCATCCCCAGGATCTGGTCGGCCGCTCCGATCATTCCCTCGAGAGAGCCGCCGCTCGAGGCGTCGATGAAAGGGTAGAGACCGTTGAAGAAGAGATCGCCGGTGTGAATCACATTGGCCTTCTTGAAGTGAACGATGGAATCGCCGTCAGTATGGGCGGGCGGCAGATGGAAGCAATGGATCTCGTCGCCGTTTAGATGGAAGGACACGGACTCGGCGTACGTGACGACGGGAAGTGCTGCGGCGGGGGAGGCTGGAGCGCGTTCGTTGAAGGCCGCGATGAACTGCTCGACGCTCATTCGCTTCCGAACGTTTTCATGGGCCACGATGATGGCGCCGCCCCCGCCCAGATTCTCATTGCCGCCGGTGTGGTCGCTGTGCCAATGGGTGTTGAGAACAAATCGAATGGGCTTGTCGCTGATCCCGGCCACCGCGGCGCGGACTTTCGCGGTCATGGGAGCGTATTGGTCGTCGATCACAAACACCCCGTCCTTTCCGGACGAAACGCCGATGTTTCCGCCCGCTCCAAAGAGAACATGCACGCCTTCCGCAAGCTTTGTGGTCGTGATCTCAACTTTCGAAAAGTCCTGCTGGGCGCTTGCGGCCAGCGGCATCGAGAACAAAACGACGGCAAGGCGGGACAGGGTCGGTCTCATGATTGTTTCTCCAGGTGTTACGGACGGCGGTCAGGATATAGGTTTTGCAGGCGGAGAAGTCGCGCACGAGCAGGGCCGGGGTTTTCGGGCCAAGGCCCCCGTCCATGTGGATGGTGTAGGTGGTGCGGGAGAGGACACGTCCTACTTCTTCATCATCGGACACATGGCCATGGACTCCTTGCCCATCTGCATGTGCTCCATCATGTGCTGCATCATTTCTTCGTCCATCTTCGCCTTCCGAGCGTCCATGGCGATCCGCTGTTCGAGCATGTGGGTGACGACCTCGGCGGTGACTCCCGCTTTCTTGTCCGAAGTCGCGGCGTTCATCCGGGCCACGTGCGCGGTGAGCTCGGCGTCCTGCGCCTTCATGTCGTCTTTCATGGCCTGCTTCTGCTTCTTCATGTCTTCACACTGGGCCATCATCTGGTGATCCATCGCCTTGTGGTCCATGGCCGGCTTCTTGTCGTCCATCTTCATCTTCTCGTGGGGCGTGCCCGTCGATTGGGCCAAGGCGGGAGACCCCGTAGCCAGCGCAAAGGCCAATGCGAGGCCCGAACCGAGGATGAGAGGAGTACGCGTTTGATTCTTCATTGGTGAGACTTCCTTACTAATGTGGTCTGCGGGGATTGGAGCGTCTGCGGGGCCTGACGAGGCGCTTCCGCCCTTCGTCACACGAACCCGTTGTGATATTGCGCTTTCCGTGGCCCGAGGCGCTGTACGCCACCGCACGGATCCACGCTCTATTTTCGGCTGACTCACGTTTGCCTCGACGGAGTCTGGGCCAGTTGGTGGCTCAGGCTGACGCGATGGCCACACCGCCCCGGTCGATGATGCGATTGGCGGCGTAGACCCCTGTTATGTAGGCGTCCTCGAGACCGCAGATGTTGTAGTCGGAGGCGAGGTAGAGCCCGTCGCCGAGGTCTTGCTCCACCCATTCCGGGCCCGACAGCACAATGGCGGTTTCCCAGTGGATGCGCTTGATCACCGAATGGTGCTCGTAGTAGTCCTCCAGCGGCGGGTCGGCAGTCTTGCTGAAGACGATGTCGCTGCCGGTCACCTGCTTCCAAAGGATGGTGATGTCGTGCTCCCGCGGCCGGAAGAAGACGATCTTCCGGTCGCGATACAACCGCCGGCGCTCGCCCTCCACTTCGATGACGTAGACCGGCACGTTATGTTCCGGGCGGGCAACCGCCCAGAACCCCCTCGC
>JBDSLN010000407.1:0-8416 GCA_039916365.1 Vicinamibacteria bacterium | reverse complement strand
GCGCGCCTGGCTTGAACATGCGACCCCCGAGGTCTTCGCCACCGACCGATTTCGCCTTGCTGGCCATCGGTGGAGCGCAACCGGTGAACCGGTTCTTCTCGTCCATGGATGGGAAGGACGCGGCTCGCAGCTGGGCAGTCTGGCTCTCGCTATCGCGGCCCAGGGCTATCAGCCGGTCACCGTTGACCTTCCCGCCCACGGCGCATCGAAAGGCGCGCAGACGAATTTGATCGAGTTCTCACAGGCCGTGAGTGCGATGGTCAGGCATCTCGGCGGAGTCGCGGGCATCGTCGCTCATTCCTTTGGCGCGGCGGGGACGACCATCGCTCTGCAGGCCGGACTTCCCGTGGGCCGGGTGGTCTATCTGGCGCCGTCGGAAGACTTTGATCATTTCCCGCGGGTCTTTGGAAAGATGCTCGGCCTTGCAAGACCGCTGACGGGCCGCATGCAGCTCGCTATCGAAACCAGACTCGGAAAGACCATGTTCGAACTGCGAGGCAGCAACATCGCCCCTTCCATGACCGCCCCACTGCTGATTGTTCATGACGAAGATGACACGGACGTTCCGTGGAAAGACGGAAAGACCTACGCGGACGTCTGGCCCGGAGCCACTCTGATGACGACGCGCGGGTATGGCCATCGACGGATCCTCCGCGAACCGGACGTTCTGAAGGCCGTCTCGGAATTCTTCAAGAGTCCCAATTCCAAGGAGTGACGAGATGATGAAGGTTCGATTCGACGTGAACGACGCACCGGGTCGCAATGCGCTGCTCCGGGATGTTCTGCCCGGCGCCCTTGAGCCGCTTCGTGCCGACCAGACGCCGAAGTGGGGAGGGATGGCACCGCAGCAGATGGTGGAACATTTGTTGTGGGCCTTCGAAGCGTCGACCGGCATCATCGAAGTTCCGTGCCCCACACCGGAAGAGCGACGCTCCCAGGTGAAGCCATTTTTGAGCAACAACCGCGCGATGCCCATCAGCTTTGAGAGTCCGTTGCTCAAGGACGGTTTGCCCGCGCTTCGTTTCCCGACCTTGTCGATCGCGACCGCGGCACTGATTGAGGCGGCCCGAACGTTCCTTCGCCTCGAAGAGTCAGAGCCCGAAGTGAAACGCACGCATCCCCTCTTTGGCCCGCTCAACGCCGAAGGCTGGTCACGGCTCCACTTCAAACACGTCGTCCATCACTTCCTCCAGTTTGGTTTGATCGAAGTGGAAGAAGTCCCAACGGAGAAAGCCCATGCCTGAGCGCGCGCGAGTAGGTCAGTTGATTGAACTGGTGGAGCGAGGCAAGTACGTCGAGGCCATCGCGGAGTTCTACAGAGACGATGCCACCATGCAGGAGAACCTCGGAACACTTCGCAAGGGCCGCGAGCTCATGATGGAGCACGAGCGGAAGGCCATGGCCAGCGTCAAGCAGATCCGCACGTGTCCTTGGGTTCCACAAAAAGCTCGTGGTTCCTGGAGATGACGGTCGCATCCTGCACGCCCAGCTGACGTTCGGGAATGGCGGAATCATGCTCGGCTCGGCCGAGGGTTTCTCACAACCAAATCTGTGCAAGTCCCCGCGCGAGGTTGGAGGCGTCGGGACCTTCGAGATAAGCGTCTACGTCGCCGATCCAGACGCGCACTACAAGCATGCCGTGGCGCAGGGCGCCGAGATCGTGGTTCCGATTGAAGACAAGCCCTACGGCGGCCGCGGCTACTCATGCAAGGACCCCGAGGGTCACGTCTGGGGATTCTCCTCCTACGATCCTTGGGCTGAGTAATGTTCGGAGCCTGGCCGTCCAGCGCCTTCCGCCAGGCTTTATCAGAGCGAATGCTCCTTCGAACGCTTGGCGTCTCTTATCGTCCAGCCTCCTTCGATCAGCGGAACGGTGGCGCACGACGGACCGCCGTCGCGTCCGGTTCCTAGGAACCGAGCTTCAATGACTCCTTGGGACGCGACCGCATCCCGTATCAGCGAGGCGCTCAGTGATTCCAGCCCAATCTTTGCCCGCCGTGTCCAGTGCGACTCGTGATGTCCGGCTAGCGTTCCAGAATTGATGTAGACGAAGCGCTCGCCCGGCTTGCCCTGAACGAAGTCGCCCGAATATTGCGCGGCGCCCCGGGTCACGACGACACTGATCTCGAAGTCAAACGCGAGGTCGCGGCCGTCCGCCTTAAGCGCCATCACGGGCCGACCCTGGTTGCCCTTGCCGCGCTGCAAGGCAAAAACAACGCCCGTCGGAGGATCCACCACGACGATCCGAGCCGCGAGGGTTTGTTTGACCGCCGTCACCGTGACCGCCTTAAACCGCCGCCATCGCTTCGACATCGAGCTTCCACTTCGGGTCGAGCAGCTGACAGCAGACGACCGTCAGCGAAGGTTCGTGGTCGCGGAGAAATCTGACCCGCATCCGCACATTGGCTTCGTCATATTTCGGATCGGCAAGATAGACGCGCAGAGACACGAGATTGTTGAGCCCCATGTCCGCAGAGCGGAGGATGGTCTGGAGGTGGCCCCAGATCACCTCGGCTTGTTCCTCGAATGACTCAGGCATGGTCTTACCGTCGGCTCGGGAAGTTTAGGCGGCTGGCGGCCGAATGAGTCGTATCCTGCCTCTGAACCAATTTTCTGGAGGTAGGCGTGGCTCTACAAACAATCGATCGGATCGGTCCCATGTCCGCGGCGAAGATCATGGGCGTGCTCTACGCGCTCATCGGCCTCTTCATCGGCGGCCTCGTCACGCTGGTTTCCGTCATGGGCGCGGCTTTAGGCGGCGCCGCGACGAAGGACCTCGGCGGTTTCGGAATCATCGGAATGGCCGCGATTGTGATCGCGCCGATCTGCTACGGCATTCTGGGCTTCATCGGGGGATTGATCGCCGCGGCGCTCTACAACCTCGTCGCGAAGTTCAGCGGCGGCATCGAGATCGAACTTTCGTAGCCCGTCCGTCCACCACTACGAAGTCGTGAGTTTCTGACCGGTCTTGAGGTAGTGATTCATCCGCGCTTCCCAGTCGCGCATGAACTGCTCGTAGAACTCCTCGGTAAAGCTCGCGACGAAGGCGTCGCCCTGGGGACCGAGGCTCGTGTGTGCGTACGTGATGGTCGCTTCGCACGCCGAGTCCGATGATGTGAGCTGAATGGTGAGGCGGCACGCGGTCACGTCCGGTGTGATCTTGATCATCTCGACGTAGCCATCGGTGGGCTCGTGCCGTGTGATGAACCATAAGGCGGGAGTTGTCGGCCCCGGGGTCATGAACACGCAATCGGGCTCGGCCAGACCGCTTTCGCTCAGAATGACAATCGGATCCCAGCCTTCGATCCAATCGGCTTCGCGCACCGGGCAGAGCAATGGGAACACGCGATCCGAGCCAGCGATCAGGTGTTGAGTGAAGGTCCGGGAGACGCGGTTGGGCTTCTTGATATCCATGGGTCGGGCCTTTCGTTCGGTGAGACTCGCTTGATATGTACCATGATCCTGAGTCGTTTCCTGAACTCGTTGTACCTTGTCACCCGCCTGCGTTAGTTTCCGCCCATGGTGACCATTGGACAGACGCCGTTGCTTCGACTTGATCGGATGCCGGAGCGAGGCGCGGCCGAGATCTACGTGAAGTGGGAGGGAGCTGATCCCACGGGCAGCATGAAGGACCGCATGGCTCTCTCGATGATTGAAGGTGCCGAGCGTCGCGGTCTGTTGAAACCCGGCGTGCGCGTGGTTGATTTCACTGGAGGCAGCACGGGCAGTTCCCTCGCGATGGTTTGCGCGACCAAGGGCTACAAGGCGCACTTTATTTCCTCCGACGCTTTTTCCGAGGAGAAGCTCCAGACCATGCGTGCCTTTGGCGCGACCCTGGAGATGATTCCCAGTGACAACGGCCGCTCGTCCCCTCAACTCGTTCGCAATGGCCTGGCCCGCGCGAAGGAACTGGCCGGCGAGCCGGACACCTTCTGGACCGATCAGTTCAACAACACCGACAACCGCCGCGAGCTGTTTCGGTGAGGTTCTCGTCCACACTCCTTCTATCGGTCTTCGCCGCTACGGCCCCCGCCCAGGCGCAGTCGAGCGCCATCGACGTCCTGAACTACACCGCGACCGTCGAGCCCAGCCTCGTCGATAAGACGGTCAGGGGACATGTGTCAGTTGAACTACGTGCGCTCGTCGCCGCGGTATCGGTCGAGCTGGACATCGGCGCCCTCACGATCGATGCGGTGACAGAGAACGGTTCCGCGCGGGAGTTCACGCAAGGGCAAAGGCGACTGAAAACGTTGCTGAAGACCGCTGCACAACCGAACGAAACCCGCACCATCGAGATCACCTACCACGGCACTCCACGCTTCGGCCTGACCTTCGTTCCGGCGAAGTCTCAGGTGTACACGATCTTTTCGACCGATCAATGGATGCCCTGCATCAACGCACCCAGCGATCGGGCCACGTTGAGCCTGACCGTGGTGACGCCGGCAGATCTCACGGTGATCGCGAATGGCCGTCTCGTCGCCGATCGACCGCAGCCCGACGGCCGGGTCAGTCACGATTGGCGGCTGGATCGCGCCGCGCCGACCTTCTCCTTCGGCTTTGCCGCCGCGAAGTTCAACGAAGTGGCCGACAAACGAGGCAGGACGAATCTTCGCTATCTCTCCACAACCGCCGCGGGCGCCGACCTCCAGCGCCTCTTCGCCGACACGGGCGACATGATCGGCTTCTTCGAGGATCGCTCAGGCGTCCCTTATCCGGCCGCCTCCTATTCCCAGGCCCTGGTCGAGGACACCGTCGGGCAGGAAATGAGTGGCTTCAGCCTGATGTCCGATGAGTACGCGGCGGAAGTGCTGAAGGATCCGACCCGCGTGGGCTTGATCGCCCACGAGCTTGCGCATCAGTGGTGGGGCATCGGTGTTACCTGCCAAGACTGGACGCACTTCTGGCTCAACGAAGGCTTCGCGACGTTTATGGCTGCCGCGTATCGAGAGAAGAAGTTTGGTCGCGAGACTTATCTCAGAGACGTGGAAGGCTGGCGAGCCCGTTATGAGCGAGTCAAGACGGCGGGGAAGGATCGTTCGCTCGCGTTTACGGATTGGAACAAGCCGACCTCCGACGATCGTGCGCTCGTCTATCAGAAGGGCGCGCTGGTGCTGCACGAACTGCGGCAGGAGCTAGGCGACAAAGCGTTTTGGAAAGGCCTGTGCGACTACACTCGCGCCCACTTCGACAAGCCGGTGACGACATCCGATTTTTTCGCCGCAATGGAGAAGTCGTCGGGAAAGAAGCTGATCGGTTTCTTCGACCGATGGGTGTTTGCGAAGTCACCGGTCGCGCCCTAAAACCGTCCCCCTTGAAGGAGAGTCTGAATGACCGACGCCGTGATCACGCGACCCGCAGAAGACGAGTATCTGTCGTACTACGGTCGTTATGTCTCGCTCGTGCCGGAGGGCGACATCGTGACCATCCTGGCGACTCAGATCGACGACACGCTGTCGTTGCTTCGCGGGGTGCCTGAGTCGAAAGGTTCCTTCAAGTACGCGCCCGACAAGTGGACAGTCAAGGAACTGGTCGGCCATCTCACAGACGCAGAGCGTATCTTTGCGAATCGCGCTTTGCGCTTCGGTCGTCACGACCAGACACCGCTTCCGGGGTTTGAAGAGAACAACTACGTTCGCGACAGCTCTTTCAACGACTATCCGTTGGCCGAACTCGCGGACGGCTTCGGGGCGGTGCGTCGATCGACCGTCTTTCTCTTCAAGCACATGACGAAAGAAGCGTCCCTTTGCCGCGGCAAGGCCAATAACGCGGAGATCAGCGTTCGTGCGTTGGCCTATGTAATGGCAGGCCATGAGCGTCATCACATCGATGTCTTGAAGACCAGATATTTGGTTTAGATTCAGTTACTTAGTAGAGCGGTCTGCTGCTTGGACCGAGATCGGCGGCCTTGTTTCTGAGGCTTCCACACTCACATTGTGTGTAGAATTGACAGCGAGACGCTTAGATCATGGCTGATTTTTATTCCGTCCTTGGAGTCGATCGCCGGTTTTCGTCGGCCAAGCTACGCCGGGCGTACCAACGTCGTGCGCGTGAGTTTCATCCAGAGTTGCACCCGGGCAGCGCTGAAGCGGCGTCGATGTTTGCGCTCATCGCGCAGGCGTTTGAGATCCTTTCCGATCCAGAGCGGCGAAGCGCCTACGATCGCGGCGTGGTCGAGGGCGAAACGCTTCGGGAGCGGCCGCCTCTCGCCTTCGAAGGATTTGATTTCGCGCCGGGCAGCCCGCACCGCCAGGGATTTCGCGAACTCTTCGAATCCGCGATCGAGCCGGACGAAGCCGCGTCTCAGCGCGGCGAAGACCTCGAGGTCGCGCTACGCATCTCGTTTGATGAAGCGTTCCGCGGTGCGCATCGTCGTCTTTCCGTCACGCGGTTGTCTCCGTGCGTGACCTGCGATGGCAGCGGTCACGTGGCTCGCGCTTCCGAAGTCTGCGCTTCGTGCGCGGGCGAAGGTTCGACCCGGGTGCGCCGAGGACATCTGGTGTTTCGCGCCCGATGTCGCGACTGTGAAGGTTCGGGCCGTCGCTCACAGGGACCTTGTCCCGCATGCTCCGGTGAGTCGCGAGTTCATGAAACTGAGTGGATGGACATCGATGTGCCTCCCGGAATCGAACACGCGACGCGTTTGCGCCTTCCCTCCGCGGGGAACGCGGGCCGTCGTGGGGGCGTTCCGGGCGACTTCGTCGTACACGTGGAAGTAGATCCGCATCCCCTGTATCGACGAGCCGGAAACGATCTCTATGTCGACGCTCCGGTTTCGATTTTCGATGCCGCCATTGGCGGACACGTCAGTGTGAAGACACCCGATGGCGACGTTCCCATCGAGATCCCTGCCGGCACCCGAGGCTCACAACGCTTTCGCCTTCGCAAGCGCGGCATGCCCCATTTCGGCGATCCCGCTTCGCGAGGTGATCTTTGGGCCGAGGTGAAACTCGAAGTTCCCGCGATCACCGATGCCGAATCGCGCGCGCTGATCATGAAAGTGTCGCAGCGTCTCGCGGAGATCGACGCCCAAACCACGAAAGACCAGTAAGGATTCAAGATGCCTCGAGGACGACGACCAACCCGGCCGCTGGGCGCCTCGCCCGGCCAGCGTTTCTACATGATCAGCACGCTCGCGCAGAGCTACGGCATACACCAGCAGACGCTGCGTATGTATGAGCGCGAGGGCCTGCTGAAGCCCTCGCGCAGTGAAGGCAACACGCGTCTCTACACGGATGACGACATGAAGCGTCTGGAGATGATTCTGTCGTTGTCGCGCGATCTCGGCGTGAACCTTGCGGGCATCGACGTCATTCTGAGGCTGCGCGGACAGATCGAGCAGATGCAGAAAGAGATGAATGAGTTCGTGTCGTGGGTGCGTGAGGAGATGAAGCAGGGCGCGCGCGAAGGCTTCGCCGAACGCCTCGAACAGGCGCTGGTGCGTTTGCCGCCTCAGGCGATCGTGCGGGTGGAGAATCCGCAGCCGCCGTCCGTGCCCATGACGCTGAGCACGCAAGATTGATAATCTCCTCGGCCCATGGCTGAGTGCGCGATTTGCGGCGGCGTCGGTTTCGAGATCGTGGTCAAGGATGACCGCGAATTCGCGCGGACCTGCGCGTGTCGAGCCACCGGTGCCAAGGGTCCCGACATCTTTGAGCGACTGCGTGTGCCGGCTCGGTATCGGGGTTGCACGCTGGCCAACTTCGCGGCGGAGGCGGCGGCACCGCGGGCTGCCTGGGAGAAGGCGGTGAGCTTCGCTTCGGGTTACCCCCACACCGGCGAGTCCGCGGGCCTGGGACTGTTGTTTACCGGGACGAACGGAATCGGCAAGACTCATCTGGCCGTGGCGGTGTTGCGCGAACTCGCCGAAACGAAGCGTCTACGTGGTCAGTTCTGGGACTTCCATGAGTTGATGCGCGAGATCCGTTCCTCGTACAACCCGGACGTCCGCATGACGGAGACCGAAGTGCTGGATCCGATCATCAAAACGGATCTGCTCGTGCTCGACGATCTGGGGGCCTGGAAGATGACGGACTGGATGAACGACACGCTCTTCTACATCCTCAACCAGCGCTACGTTCATCAGCGGCCGTCGATCATCACGACGAACTTCGAAGACAAGGACGGCGCCGACATCCGTCGTCTGGATCGAGAAGGCGGGGAAGCGTCCGATCGCGAGTACCTGGTCGAGCGCATCGGCAACCGCCTGCGCTCACGCCTGATGGAGATGTGCGTTGTGGTGCGCATGAAGGGCACCGATCACCGTGTTCATCGCCAGCATTACAACCAAAGCGGCGCCCTCAACGGCCCGCGGTAGTGGCTCCGTCATTGCGACGGACCCGAAGTTTGCCTCAGACTGAACCAATCTTTCCATCGGCCAGATCGCCACGTCGGATGAAAACGAACGCACTCCTCGGGA
>JBDSLN010000406.1:0-3061 GCA_039916365.1 Vicinamibacteria bacterium | reverse complement strand
CACCAGCGCTCGCTGGGGAATCTCCGAGCGCTTCTTCGGCTGCATCATCACCCGCGAGGGTGACCCGGCGTGGGTCACTCCCGCGTTTGAAAAGGCGCGCGCGTTGGAGCAGGTCAAAATCGGCAAGGATGTGCGCGCTTGGGAAGAGCATGAGTCTCCGTCCGCCCTCGTCGCGAGCATCCTGAAGGACCGCGGAATCACCAGCGGCAAGATCGGGATCGAAGAAATGATGCCGTTCACCTTCGCCGACAACATCGCGAAAGCCGTGCCCGCGGCGCAGATCGTCAACGGCACGCCCGTCACCGCCGGATGCCGCATGATCAAGAACGCGCATGAGATCGCGCTCATGCGTCGCGCGAACGAGATCACCGTGGCCGCGCATCGCGCAGTCTTCGCATCGCTCAGGGAAGGCATGACCCAGGATCAGGTCGCCGGCCTTTCCACGGCCGCCCTTCAACGCCTGGGCATGAGCGGCGGTTCGCTGGTGCTCTTCGGCAAAGACGCGGCCTTCCCTCACGGCACGACCTCGCCTCAGCCCTTGAAGGCCGGCGACGCCGTCCTGCTTGACGGCGGCGGACGCCTGGAGGGCTACGCGAGCGACATCACACGGACCGGCATCTTCGGCGCCAAACCGACGGATCGTCAAAGACTGATCTGGGACACCGTGCGCAAGGCGCAGGATGCCGCTTTCCGCGCAGCGAAACCGGGGGTCGAATGCCAGGCGGTGGACGCGGCCGCGCGCAAAGTCGTCACGGATGCCGGCTTCGGCAAGGACTACGAGATGTTCGGTCATCGCGTCGGCCACGGCATCGGCATGGACGGGCACGAATGGACGTACTTCGTCCGCGGCAACACCACGAAGCTTCAGCCCGGCATGTGCTTCTCGGACGAGCCCGGCATCTACATCTACGGCGAGATCGGCATCCGCCACGAAGACTGCATCTTCATCACGGAGTCTGGTGCTGAAAACATGACGAAGTGGACGGGCACACCGGAAGACCCCGCCGTCATCTAAAAGTCACCCCGTGTCGTTTCGATCGGGACGCGGACCGCATCCGTGACGTGGGAGAGAAGCGTCGGCGGTCCCTGAGCAGGAGTCAGCAGGCTCGGAGACGAGGTCCAGATCTCTCCTATTCGAACTGCGCGGGGCCCATTCCACCGCGACTTCGGTGACGTCGTCAACCGGCAGGCCGGCCAGCGATGCGTGCTGCTGGCATGCCTCCGGTGCGGCGCGAACTCACAGAAGGGGTGTTTGCCGGCCGCGGTGATGTGGCCCGCGCCGCGACGATGGCCGCTGCGGCCGAGGCGCTGGGTCGTTCCTTCGTCTCCGTGGGTCGCATGTCGTTGTCAATGAATGGAGTGACGCTGCCGCGTCACCAAGTCTCAGAGGAGCCTTGCGACCCACTGCGCTCAGGAACGGCGCCTCCGCCTCCGCTCGGACGATTGTCCGCGCCAGCAGTACCGCTCGGAGCACGCGGATTGACTGGTATGAGCAGAGTCTCTTGCTACGCGGGGTCTCGGCTGGTATCAATAACGCAACGGCCATGCGACGCAGCTTTCGGAACGCCATCGCACTTTCTGTGAGCGTCGCTCTTTCGGGATGCACGGAAAAGGAGCAGTACCCGCTGGTCACGTATTGCGGCTTTCACTCCTGCCCCTCGTATTCCGTCAGCCTGGCTCAGGCGCAGGAGCTGGCAGGGAAGGGCGCTACGTCGGTCTGGGGAACCTGCGGACCGTATCGCTACACCTCCAGCGGTGATGGATACACCTCGACATCGCTCTACTTCGACCTGCGGGGTGTGGTTGTTGCGGTCGAGACCACGTCCGATGTTCAGCCATCCCGGACGCGCTACGGTCAACGGCAGGATTGCGAGTCGGTTCGTGTTGGCGGATTCAGCCAGTTCGATGGATTCATCGAACGGGCAAGACCTCAGCGATCTGCGGAGTTAGATCGGGCGCCCAAGGCGCCTCCCAATGAACCTGCAGTGGCGAGGGACAATCGGAAAGGGGCTGAATGGGGCGACTCCGATTCGCAGTATCGCCTCGCCACGCTTTATTACGACGGCCAGGTTGTACCTCTTAATGACGCGCAAGCGGCCTATTGGTTTGAAAAGGCTGGGGAGCAGGGACACGCTGAGGCGCTGTTCTACAGGGGTGAGATGTACTACCAGGGGCGAGGTGGTCCCCGTGACTTCGAAAAGGCCGCGTCGTGGTACCGCGAGGCGGCGGCAAGAGGGTCCGCTATCGCCCAGGCCGATTTGGCCACGATGTCTTACGACGGCCAGGGCGTTTCCAAGGACTTAGTCGAAGCATATAAGTGGATCACGCTAGCCGTGGCGCACGCGGCGACCGACTATGAGAAGAAATTCTCGTCGGAAGTCCGAGATGTCATGACCAGCGCGCTGCCGCGGGAAACCAAGGCCGAAGGAGAGTCCAGAGCTCGTGATTGGACGACCGCCCGGCAGCACAATGACGACCTCGTGCGGGAAACGGCTCTGCGCTGGATGAGCACGCGTTCGGGGAAGGCGGCGTTCTTGATACAGGTTGACGGTGGCCTTCCGTCGCCGCTGCTGATGTCGCGGTTCAAGCGGGATTCGAAATTCAGATCATTCGCGGAGGTCAAGTGGTCACCTGGGGCGGGAGGCGGGCTCAAATATGTGCTGAATGGCGCGGTGATCTCCGTTGACAGTCTCATGTGGCGCACTGATCGCGAGGCCACGGTCCACGTTGGCAGTTACGTGGGTCCCCTCGAAGGTTGGCGAGGTCGAATTGTGGTCGAGCGCGGCGCCTCGGGAGTGTGGTCCTGCCGTGAGGTGCCAGGCACCTGGTCCATTTCGTGAGCTCTCAGACAAATTTTAACCCGCCCGATCGTGCGCCCTCCTCTCTCGTTGGCGCCGTTTGCGAGGTCGCTCACCCGTAGCGAGAAGCCCAACAGCATTGCCTCGTTCCCGCGCACCCTTCATGTCACTGCGGATTCGCGCCTGTTCCCTCCCCTCGCTGAATCATCCGAGCAGCGCGCCGATTCACCGTGATCTCAAGTCCGCCAGATCAAGGTCCGCAC
>JBDSLN010000405.1:0-4961 GCA_039916365.1 Vicinamibacteria bacterium | reverse complement strand
AGGCGCAAATCGCAGGAACTCCAGGTCATCGCTCAGGCCGCGGAGGCGATCACCCAGATCGTTGGATGGCCAGCTATTTCGCAGCCCGAAGGCCAGTTCGAGAGCGGCTGCGATTCGCCCGGCGGATCGCTCTTTGGCTCCACTCAGGAGATCCGTGCTCTTGAGTTCGCGCAGCGCGGACGTGATATCCGCTTCGTTGGTACGAGATTTGGAAATGCTGTCCGATCGTCGACGCCACAAATAGATCTGAGCCAGAAGCGAGAGACCCGCCAGTCCCATCGCGACGGCGGAAAGAGCCTTGTGCGGAACATCGAGATCGCCTCGGAGGGACACGCCGGGAGGCGCTCCTTTTCCTGCGTCCGCCTGCGCAGATCCGCTGGCGGGCGACACCACCACGGGAATCGGGGCCGTGTGTTCCGTCCGCAACGCCTGAGTCTCGGGGTTGAAGTAAGAGAACGGAATCGACGGAATCTCGTAAGAGCCGACCTTCTCGGGCACGACCACGAACTCCCACGTCTTGCTTCCTTCGATTCCCTGTCGGGTGGCCTTGAGGTCGGAGGTCACCCTCGGTGGAAAAACACGCACGCCAGGAAGGTCCAGCGCGGGAGCCGCGTCAATCCACTTGAGATTTCCGCGACCGCGAACCCTGAACCGGAAAGTCAGCGCGTCGCCCAAAGAAATAGTCGTTCGATCTGCGGTCGCCTGCACTTCGTAAGTGCCAACAGGACTGCCTTCCGGCGTACCCGTGGGGAGGGAGTCGACCTTGACGCGCAGAATCTTCGTGGAGCGTTCAATGGGTGCCGAAACCCCGAAGCTGCCTCCCGCCGGAACCAGACGGAGCCGCGCTTCCGGGATGTCGAGCTGCCCGGGCTTCGTGGGGAAGAGCAGACGCTCGAGCACGGGGTAGCGCAAGAAGGGCTCGCCCTGAACCAGAACGTTTTCTCCGGTCGACTCGTTCCGAGACCGCTCGATCTCTTCCGCCCAAAATCCAGGGTATTTCGGGGCGTCCGCGAACTCGACTCCTGAGAGAGAGACTTGGGTGTAGACGTAGTACGTCACCAGAATCGGTTCTCCGACGTGTGCTTCGTTGCGGGAAAGAACGGCCTCGACAAGAAGCTTTCCTTGATTCACGGGCTGGCGGCGTTGGGCGCGTCCGAAGATCTCCTCAAACGGATCACGGCCGCCGAACGGATCCCGCCCAAAGGGGTCCTGCTGCGCTTGTACTGGACGGATGGCTCCGGCCACGACTTCAATGGCGATGGGACTCGTCGGCGGATGACCCGCGGCGGTCACGGGCCCGATCTCGGCCGGGCCGACCTTCTCAGGTCGCAGAGGAAAGGAGAAGATTTTCTGCCGTGACACCGATCCATTGACGAACGACATCTGTGTCGAGGTGGAAGGTGCTCCGACGACTTTCAGATTCTTGAGTTGCGGAATCGAAACGTCAAGATTCGCCGCCTCGCCTTCAAGGATGATGGAAAGCGTCAAGGTGTCATCGACGCCGATCTTGTGGGCGTCGACTTCTGTGCGCACCGACCCGCTCTGGGCGCGCCCGAGACACGGTAACAAGAGCATGAATCCAAGCAGGCACGCACGCACCCAACTCGCGAATGGGCGAATCGATCTCACCAGTCTTTGCCCTTGCGGCGCTTCGCGCGTTCGGCGTCGAGCTTCTTTTTCTGCTCCGCTTTCTCATTCTGCTCGAGGGCTTTCAGGAGCTGCATCGCGCGATCCTTGGGCATGCCGGCTTCCTTCTGGAACCGTTCGTCCTGCTTCTGCTGCTCGGTCTTGGGAGGCTCTTTCTTGCCGTCTTTAGGCTGGGAATCTTTTTGGTCCTTTTGATCTTGCTTCTGCTTGTTGTCTTTCTTATCGTCTTTCTTGTCCTGATCGTCCTTCTGCTTCTGCTCCTGTTCTTTTTTCTGTTGTTCGAGCTCGCGCAGGGCGATTTCCAGGTTGCGGCGGGCGCGCAGATCGTCTGGCTTCAGCCGAAGCGCGTCGCGGTACGCGGCAACCGCCGCGGGCAGCTGCTTGGCGCCGAGCAAAGCGTTGCCAAGGTTGTAGTTGCTCTCGAAGCCCAGATCGTTCTGCTCGCGACTGAGCGCAGTCAGCGCTTCTATGGCTTCTGGGCCCTTGCCCGCCTTCGCCTGAGCCACTGCTTCATTGAACCGGGTCACTGGCGAATCGGGACGAGCCGCTCGCGCTCTTTCGAACGCAGCCAGCGCCTGGGAGGCGTCGCCGCTTGCATACGCCTTCAGCCCTTTGTTGGTCTCGCGCGAAGGCTTCGCCAGAATTTCGTCCTTGATGTCTGCGCGAGCGGACGCGCTGAAAACAAGAAGCACTGCGGTCATCGTGGCCAAACGGCGCTTCTGACCAAGACGTTCCCAGAAGACCGGTCCAAACAGGGCGATAAGGAAGGACAGGAACGAAAGGCCAAGTGGGACCTGGAATCGCTCCTTCTTTCTAAAGGAAAACTCGCTCGCTGCCTGCTTGCTCTCCATGCCTTCAATGGCTGAGGCAATCGCCGAGAGGGCTGTGTCGTTCGGAGAGAGCTGCGTGAACTTCCCGCCCGTCGATTGAGAGATGCGAATGAGGTTGTCCTTGTTGAGTCGTGAAATCACAGGCTGTCCATTCTCCAGCTTGTAGCCGCTTCGAGCTCCACTCGCATCCGTATCCGGAACCGGTCCGCCCTGGCTAGATCCAACGCCCACGGCGTGGACGATGATGCCCGCCTTTTTCGCAGCGGCAATGGCGGACTCCAAACCTTCGTCGAGGTCTTCACCGTCAGAGACAAGCACGATCACTCGATTCACGCGAGTCGGATCGACAAACGTCGCCACTCCCGCCTCAATGCCGGAAAGAAGATTCGATCCAGGCGTCGGGACGAAACCGGGCTCCAGTGTTTCGAGGAACAAAGCCACGGCGTCCGCGTCCAGCGTGAGGGGAACGAGCGGATAGGCCTCTCCTTCAAACGCCACCAGAGAAAACCGATCTCCGCCCAGCCTGGACATGAGGGCTCCGAGAGACTGCTTCGCAAGAAAGAATCGATTGGGCGAGACGTCTTCCACCGACATCGAGAGCGACGTGTCCAGCACGATCGCGACATCTGCGCCGGCGCGTTCGACGCGTTCGCGGACGATGCCCCACTGTGGTCGCGCCAGGGCGAGCACCAGGAACGCGGCTCCCGCGACCAAAGAAGCCTCGCGCATGATTTCCGCTCGTCGGTCAAATCGACGCCCGATTCGATCGAACATAGATGACGCCACGAGCGCATCCATGCGCGCCCGATCTGCGCGACGGATCCGGCTGCCGATCCAAACCAGGAACGGAATCGCGAGGAGGGCAACAAGCCAGAGTGGAGAAGCAAGCGTCATGGCTAAACAGGCAGCACGCGAAGCCCGCGCGCCCACAAGAGGGCCGCGATCAGGAGGAGCGCGGCGGCAACGCTCAGGAACGGAGGGAAAAGCTCCTGAAATCGACGGAAGGACGTGCTTTTGAGTCGACTCGTCTCGAGCGCATCGATGCGACTGAAGATGTCCCTGAAACTGGTTTCGTCAGTGGCCGAGAAGAAGGCACCGCCGGTGCGCTCGGCGATTTTCTTCAAGAGCTCCTCGTCGATGGGAACATCCATGTTTACGGTGCGTGTCACCACGCGACCGGTGAAGGGATCCTGCGCGCGCACGGGAATCGGGGCGATGCCGCCCTTGCCCACGCCCACCGTGTAGATCTTGACCTCCATGGCCTTCGCGATGTCGGTCGCCGTCTCCGGATCGATTTCGCCGCTGTTGTTGGCTCCGTCGGTGACGAGTACGACAAGCTTCGTCTTCGACTCGGACTTGCTAAGGCGAGACAACGCCGTCGCCAGTCCCGATCCGATTGCGGTTCCATCGGGAAGGCGGTCAAGCGCCACATCGTCGAGCTGGCGAAGCAGGAGCGCCTGATCGGTCGTCGCTGGCGATTGGGTGATCGCGCGGCCCGCAAAGACGACCAGTCCAACCCGGTCCCGGCTTCGGCGCTTGATGAAGTCCGCCACCACGGACTTCGCGACGGCCAGTCGATTGTCGGGCTGGAAATCCTGCGCGGCCATGGATCCAGAAACGTCCAGAGCCACCACAATGTCGACGCCTTCAGTTGTGAGTTGATCGCGTCCCAACCCTTTTTGCGGTCGCGCCAGAGCGATTACGACAAGCGTCAAAGCAAGACATGTGATCCACATGGGCAACGAGCGGAAGCGTGCTCTTGCTGTGGGGCGCAGGCTTCTGGCCAGCGCCGTACGCGGAAGTGCGAGTGTCGGCTGATGTTTCTCAAGGCGCCTTGAAAGATAGGCGAGCAGCAGCGGGAGCGGAAGGAGCAGTAGCAGCCACGGCGCCTGGAAATGGAGAGGGGAGAACGGAGTCATGCGGACTTCCTTCGTTCCTGCTCGCGTGTCTGCAACTCGATTTCTGCGCGCCGAAGACGGTCGACGCGGGCGACGAGGTCACGGACCAACTGAAGCTGGCGATCACCATTGGACGCGTCGGTGGAACCGCCGAATTTCACCAGGTCGGCCGCCGAGATCAAGTCGCGGATAGCAACCGCATGCGGTGCAGTCCACGCATGCGCCTTCACGAATCCAAGCGTCTCGGTCGACGTCATTTCGAGGATAGGCGCGTTCAATCGGCGCTCCAGGAACTGCTTCATGATCTGAATCAGCTGGATGTAGAACCGTTTCGCGTCCAGGGACGCGCGACCGGCGGCAAGGCGATCAAGATCGTTGATCGCCTGCTCCTCGGGGGTGAGCGCTTGGGTGACGACCGGATCCTTCACCTTTCGAGGGAAGACGATGCGTCGAACGAGCCAAATGATCAAGGCCAGGACGAGGAGTCCTGCGATGGTGCTGGAGATCCAAAAGGCTCGTGAGACGAGCACTGGCATGGGCGGCGCGTAGTCGGCCGGCGTCGGGTTCTGTTCGTTGGGACTCAGGC
>JBDSLN010000404.1:0-6024 GCA_039916365.1 Vicinamibacteria bacterium | reverse complement strand
GCGGCGGCGTCGCCGCCGAAGTCGTGATCGCGGTATCGCGTGACTTCGCGAAAAGCCCGCCCAGCACGATCACAAGGATGGGAACGAGCCTTCCCATGCGTGACCGGAGGGGCTTCATGGGGTGAGTCTAAACTCACCGACCTTCCCGCAAGCTAAATCACCAAGGAGCATCTCCATGTCCGAACCCAATATTCTGCTCGGCATCGAAGGCCCGCTCGCCATCGTCACCGTCAATCGACCGGACAAGCGGAACGCGCTCGACCTCGCCACGGTAGAGGAGTTTCACTCTGCGCTCGCCGCGATCTCGAAGGCGAACTGCACTGTGTTCATCGTGACCGGCGCCGGCGATAAATCGTTCGTGGCGGGGGCCGACATCAACGCCATCAAGGCGCGCCGTCGCAACGATGCGCTCGCCTCGATCAATGCGAAGCTCATGTCCGCCATCGAGAACCATGATGCGGTCGCCATCGCAGCGGTCAATGGGTTTGCCATGGGCGGCGGCTGTGAACTCGCGCTGTCCTGCGATCTGCGCATCGCTTCCGAGAATGCCGTCTTCGGTTTGCCCGAGCCGACCCTGGGCATCATTCCCGCAGCGGGTGGAACGCAGCGCCTCCCGCGCGTGGTGGGACTGGGTCGCGCAAAAGAACTGATCCTGACCGGCGCGAAGTGGGACGCGAAGAAGGCTCTCGACTTCGGTCTCGTCAGCGAAGTGGTTCCCGCGGCCGAACTCATGCCCGCGGCACGCGCCATGGCCGCCCGTGTGACGGCCCTCGGTCCTTTGGCGGTCCGCCTCTGCAAGCAGGCGCTCAACGCATCAGCGAACATGCCCCTTCAGTCAGGCCTGATGTTCGAGTCGATGATTCAGGCGGTGACCTTCGAGTCGAAGGACAAGCTCGAAGGCGCCTCTGCTTTCCTCGAAAAGCGAAAGCCGAATTTCACCGGCGAGTAGTCCGCAGCGCCTCTAAATTTTCCGCAGTCGCACGTTTGAAATGCGGTGGTCGTTCGTCTTCTCGAGAATCAACTGCGCCCGCTCACGCGTGGGAAGTACGTTCTCGTGAAGGTTGCGTCCGTTGATCTCGACCCAGATACGCTGCGCCTCGGCCTTCGCTTCGTCGTCGGACAGACTGGCGTACTTGTGGAAATAGGACGCGGGATTGCTGAATACGCCCGACCTCAGCGAGAGGAATCGCTCCACGTACCAGGTCTGGATGTCCCGCTCGGCCGCGTCGATATAGATCGAAAAATCGAAGAAGTCGGAAACGAAAGATCGTGCGGGCTTCCCCGCCACCTGAACTCCGGTCTGCAAGACGTTGAGCCCTTCAACAATAAGAATGTTGGGCGCGTTGACGGTCTGCACCTGGTCGTTGACGATGTCGTAGGCGACGTGGGAATAAAGCGGTGCCTCCACATGAGGTTCCCCCGCTTTCACCGCGGTCATAAAGCCGATGAGGCGCTTGACGTCGTAGCTTTCCGGAAATCCCTTGCGCGCCATCAGCCCGCGCTTCATCAAAGTCTTGTTCGGGAAGATGAAGCCGTCGGTGGTGATGAGATCCACCTTCGGATGATCCGGCCACCGCGCGAGCAGCGCTTGAAGGACCCGAGCCGTCGTGCTCTTTCCGACGGCCACGCTGCCGGCCAGGCCGATAATGAACGGAACATGCTCCACGGTATTACCGAGGAAGGTATCGGTGACCACGCCGAGATGCTGGGATGCGGCCACGTAGAGATTCAACAGGCGCGACAGCGGCAGATAGATGTCTCGAACCTCCTGCAGGTCGAGGCGTTCATTGACGCCACGCAAAGCACGAAGCTCATCCTCGTCCAGCGTGAGAGGCGTCTTGCCACGCAGCGGCGCCCATTCGTCTCGTGTGAACGATAAATAGCGCGACAGGCTCATGGACGACTCTTCTCGTAGGCCTCTGTGATCCACGCGGGCGGGTCGGGCGAACCGGTGCGGCGGCGGCCCATGGTGAGTTCCCAATGATGCAGCCAGGAAATACCGAATCCGCCCACGTAGGTGTCTGGCGATTGATAGGCCGCGTCTTCCAAAGCGCGGGCCAGCGTGACGAACTGGTAGCCGCGCTGTCGCATCATCGCGAAGAGCTTCCCGACGTGATCGGCATTCAGTTCGTTCGCGTGAAGAAGCAGGACGTGGCGAATGGGACGACCGAAGAGAGACTGGCTCAGGTCTTCCTGGAAGTCGAACGTTTTTGCCATGTAGGTCAGGTACGCCTCCGCTGTCCTGCTCGCGCGCACCGTGTCGTTCGCCTTCACTGCGTTTGCATAAACGGCGGCGAATATGTACTCGTCGTTGTCCATCGTGACGGGGGCCACGGTGTAGCCGCGCGCCTTGAGCCACGCCTCGAAAGCCTGCCGCTTATTGAAGTCCAGACCGACCTGAAGAAACGGATGGCGGAAGTAGCGCAGCGTTTGCTTGCGACTCACCATCAGCGCCGACATCGCGCTCTCACCACGTACCACGTCAGCTTCGAACTCCTCAATCGGAAGCTGATTCAGGCTTCGATGGGAGTAGGTGTGATTGCCCAGTTCGATTCCCTGGTCAAGCCATTTGTTCAGAAGATCGATTCGCGCAGCCTGTACGTCCAGCGTCTCGCCGGGAATCGTCATCTTGATCTGATTGACGAAGCCGACGATGGGAACCTTGTTCGCGGAGAAGTTAGCCAGCAACCGATCGGTGAACAGGGCGAGCGACGTCGGATCCCCTTTCGCCACGCTCACCGCCGGCAGATCGTCAAATGTGACGGCCACTTCGCGAATGGTGTCCGTGCTAACCGGCTTGGAGCCTTGGGCCGGAGCCGCCCAGGTTGCGGCGTCAAACGAACGAGCGACCGCCAAAACGATGACCGCGACCAAGGGTGCCATCGCGCGAAGTGAACTCCTCACGCGCTGCGGTCCGAGAGCGCCACGGTACGCAGAAGTTGCGGGGTGCTTCGGTGCTTGGTCAGCTGCTCATAGGCATACGCGTACTTGATCAAGGCACCCTCCGACCACGCCGGGCCCATCAGCGTCATGCCGATGGGCAATCCGGAGATAAACCCAGCCGGTACCGTGATCGCTGGGTAACCCGCGACGGCCGGTGGCTGCGAGCTCGAAACACCACTGAAAGAATCGCCGTTCACCAGGTCGATGAGCCACGCAGGTCCGCCCGTGGGGGCAAGGATTGCATCGAGGCGATCCTTCGCGAGCGCTTTGTCGATTCCGTTCTCGCGCGACGCTTTCAGATTCTTCGCGAGCGCCTCCTTGTACTCCTTCGAGTCGAGCCCGCCCTTCTTCACCGCCTGCAGGAAAATCTCCTGGCCGAAGTAAGGCATCGACGTGGCTTTGTTCTCGTCGTTGAATTTGATGACGTCATCCATGGTGAGAATACCGAGTGAGGGATCCACGGTGCCGAGGAAGGCGTTCAAGTCGGCCTTGAACTCATACAGAAGGACTTCGAATTCGCTGTCGCCGTACTCCGAACCCGTCGACAGCTCACAGTCGTCGACCATGACGGCCCCCGCGTGCTTCATGGCCAGAATCACATCCTCCATCAACTTGTCGACACGCGCATCCTTGCCGAAGAACCTGCGCCCGATGCCGATCCGCGCGCCCATGAGGCCGGCCTTGTCGAGGAAGATTGTGTAATCGGCGGCGCTCTTGCCGTTGCTCTGCGATGTGAGAGTGTCGCGCGGATCGACACCGGTCAGGGCGGAAAGGATGGCGGCTGCGTCGGCCACTGTTCGACACATTGGGCCAGCGGTGTCTTGCGAATGCGCGATCGGGATAATCCCGCTGCGACTAACCAGACCAAGTGTCGGCTTGATTCCGACGAGGCCGTTTCCAGAGGCAGGGCAGACGATGGATCCGTCGGTCTCGCTGCCGATCGAGCCAACGGCGAGGTTCGCGGATGTCGCCGAGCCTGAGCCAGAACTCGAGCCACACGGATTGCGATCCAGGGCATAGGGGTTCCGGCACTGACCGCCGCGACCGCTCCACCCGCTGCTGCTCTTGGTCGAACGAAAGTTGGCCCATTCGGAAAGATTGGTCTTCCCCAGAATCACCGCACCCGCGGCGCGCAGCCTCTCGACGATGAACGCATCCTTCTTCGCGCGATGTTTCGCAAGCGCCAAAGATCCAGCACTCGTCACCATGCGGTCGCCCGTCTCGATGTTGTCCTTCACCAGAATCGGCAGGCCATGAAGCAGGCCTCGCACTTTCCCCGCCTGGCGCTCAGCGTCGAGCGAAGCGGCGATCCTCTCCGCATCCAGGTTCGTTTCGATGATGCTGCGCAGACCGTCGGTTCCACGGTCCACGGCGGCGATACGAGCCAGATAGGCCTGGGTCAGCGCCAGCGAAGACAGTTCACCGTTTGCTAGCCGGGACGCCAGGCCTGAGATGGTCGCTTCCTCGAAGGCAAACTGTGAAGGTGTCTCTTTTGCTCCGGACGCGACCGTCGGCACCCCACCCGACGAGGGCACAAGCGGCCCGGTTGGAACCTGGGCGGCCGCAGCCAGACCCATCTTGAGAAATTCACGGCGTGCGGTCATGGCGCTCCCTTTGTGTTTGACGCGTGCTGTGCTGGCGCGAGCTTTTTACTTCTGCGCTGCCATCGCCTTGTTGAGTGCGGCGATGGTTTCGTCGACGCGGTGCTCAACCATCTTCCGCGCGTTCGCCTGAGTCGTCGACAGGGGTGTCAACTTGACGCCGTTGATGGAATCCTTTCCTTTCGCCGCGCGCTGCTTGAGGCGGATGGAGTTGGGATCGACCAGTGCCATCATCGACGCGATGGCGTAGTCGTCATGCAGACCCTCATCCACCTGTGGAATGCCGAGGTCCTTGGCGATCCATTCCTGCAGCGCCGGATACTGGTAGTACTCGGGAATGAAGTAGATCCGCGTCGGCGAACCGGCTGCCTTCCACTTCGCGGTCAGGGTCTCGGCGACGTTCTTCATGCCCGCCTGATTTCCGCCGGAGTCGCCGATGAACACGATCGTCTTGAAGCCAGTCGATTTAAGAGAAGAGGCCACATCGGTGAGCAGCGCCTCGAAGGTCGCCGCGGTCAAGCTGATTGAGCCGGGGTATTTCATATGACCGGTCGGCGGATCGATGTCGCCTTCAGGCACGAACTGAATGATCGAGGAGACCAGGGCGTTGCCGAGCTTACGAGCCAGCGCTTCCGTGGTCCCGCGCAGCACGATGTTGTGCTTCGCGGAAACAAGGTAGGGCCCGTTCTGCTCCAGGCCGCCGGTTGCCACGATGACCGTGTCCTTGCCTGCCTTCATCGCGTCGCGGATTTCCATCCACGTCATTTCTTCCATGAAGACCGTATCGACGCCATCGATCACGCGCGGCGTGTTGGGATCAGGCGAGCCGGCGGTGGCACTCGCTCCGGGTGCCGGGGGACGCGCAGTGGTCGGGGTCTGGGCCAGGGTCGGCGCTGCGGCGAGTACGGAAACGCCTACGGCAATGGCGGTCGAAATGAACTTCATAAGGGAATCTCCGGTCAAAGGTTGGTTCACGACTAACGACTGCCCGAACAGACCGCAGGATCTTAGACCAGCGTTTGGCGCCTTCCGCTGGAAAGCTGCGTTGTGACGACGTGGGCGTTCTCCGCATGGGGAAAACGGACGTCGTCTATCATCGAGCACGGATGATGCCTCCCGTTGCAACGCTTGGCGCGGACATGCCTCCGGCCTCGATTCCAGAGCAGCCCCCCCCGCTCCGCTGGCTCACAAGCATCGTGATCCTGACCGTTGCGTTTACGCTGGGCAACGCCACCTGGGCCGCTTGGGACCAAGGAATCACCTACGATGAGTACTATCACCTCGAATGGCCCCGACGTCTCCTTGAAGACCGAACGGACGATCGCACTGAAGCCTTTCGGTTCGACTCAAAAACGCCCGCCCTGGTTCCCGCAGCAGCCACGCTTGTGTTGGCAAATCGATTCAAGGTCGAGGACGAACGGGTGCTGCGTTTTCTCGCACGGCTCACCCCTCTCGGATCTCTAGTTGCCTGCTTCTGCCT
>JBDSLN010000403.1:0-5193 GCA_039916365.1 Vicinamibacteria bacterium | reverse complement strand
AGATCTGATCGCTCATGCCGCGCGCTAGACGTCCGAGGCTCTGCCCAGCGTTCGCGCAGAAGAAGTCGCCGCTAAATCCGGGATCGCGATAGAAGCAGGCGCCGAATCGGGGTGGGTTGGGCCGGCCCCACCGAGGTTGGGCCTCGACGGCTTGGGCCGAGAGCAGTGCGGCTAAGCCCACCATCGAGCCGAGGGCGATTCGTTGGGTGAACGACTGGGAATGGTTCATGTTTCGTGTTCAGAGCAAGAAGCGTGCCCCGCAGAGTCGGCCGAGAGTGCAGTCAGGCGATATTTAGGTCCCATGCCCCTTGCGATCCGGGCTGACCGTGCGCGAAAGGTCCGAGTTCGGAACCGGTGCCTGTCCATTGTTGAGGTTCTGACCGGGCGTCGTCATCACGACAAAACGAAAAGACCCCGCTGAACCGCGGGTTCACGAGTTTCTTCGCTTCCAGATCGCGGACCACGCGTGGGAAGGCTCGCGCGGTCACGACCCGGCGAGCGCGCCCCTGGGCGTAGCATGGTGGCGAGAGTCGCTATGACGAACCCATCGACAAAGCCGTCAATTCCGGATCAAGGGCGCCCATGATTCCGCCGAAGCGCAAAGTCGTTCCGCGCCGACTCAGGTTTCAGACACAGAAGTCGAAGGATGAAGCCGCGCCGGGCGTTGAAGAAAACTCTACTGAAGCCCGGGCCTCGCTTTTGGAGCCTCGGCCTGATGCCGCCGCCTCGAAATGGAAAGCAGACGTGGCACGGGCGGGGAGCGTGTGGCCTCAGTTGACCGCTGACGATCTCGCCATCCTGGAGAGCCGGGAGAGATCGCTCTTGAGCCTTCTCCAAAGCCGGTACTCCATTTCACCAGTGGAGGCGGATCGTCAGATCACGGAGTTCGCGTCCGACCGGCAAACCGCGACCCTCTGGGCCGGGGACCGGGAGTCGCGATCCCCCGGTCCGCACCAACTCGCTCCCATGCGGCCACCGCCGGTGATGTCTCCAATCGACCCACCGACGTTCGATTAAATCCTGGCGGGCCTAGGCCCGCTCCAGAACGGTGACCGTCTCCACGTGGAATGTCGTCGGGAACATGTCGAACGCTTCCAGCGACACCGCTTTGTAGCCAAGCGTCGCAAAGCGAAGGATGTCTCGCGTCAACGTCGCCGGATCGCATGACACATAGACGAGGCGGTCCGGTCGGCCGGCCGCGATTGCGTCGAGTTCAAGTGGATCGAGTCCTCGCCGCGGCGGGTCGACGATGGTGATGGCGCCCTTGAGCTTCAAGCCCGTAGCGAGGGCCGTGCCCACGCTGAGCGGTAGCCGCTCTACTTTCACTCCGTTGGCTTTGGCATTCTTGCCCAGATCGTCAAACGCCACCGGACTCCATTCGATGGAGGTGACGTCACGCCCCGTGAGCGCGAGCGGGACGGAGAAGAGACCCACGCCACAGAATAGGTCGACCACGCGCACGGTTGTGTCGTGCTCGGTTGCCTTCAGCACCGCGCCAAGCAACTGAGGCGTCAGAAAGCGATTCGCCTGGAAGAAGCTCATCACGTTGTGACGAAGCGTCACGTCGCCCACGATCTGTTCCACGCTGATGTCGCCGTAGATGGTCGCGGCTTCGTTCTTCGACGTTTTGAGCGCGAGTCCGCTGAGGCCGAGGTCGTGCGAATGCCGGCGCAGGACGGACGTGAGCGATGGATCGGAAGCGACGAGGACCATGCTTGTGCCGGTGAACGACTCGGCGATCTCCACCGAACCTGATTTCACGCCGCCATCGCTGAGCGCTTTGACCACCTTGCTGATGAGTCCTCTCATGCGCTCGGAGACTTGAAGGCAGCCGCCCGCAGGGACGACGCGGTGCGAGCGCTCTTCGAAGAACCCCAGGGTGAAGCCTTCGCCGAGACGTGCTCCGTGAAGCTCGACGCGCGCGCGCCAGCCGAATTCGGGGCCGGTGGTCCAGCGAGAGATGGGCAGGTCGATGTGGGCGCGACTGAGCAGTTCCTGCAGCGCCTCTTTCTTCGCGTCTTCCTGCGCGACAGGTTCGGCCGTCTGATAGTGGCAGCCGCCGCAGAGATCAGCCACGGTGCAGGGCGCCGTGCGGCGATGAGGATGCGCCGTCTGCACGGATGCCGTCTCTCCGAAGAGGACACCTTTGCGACGCGATTTGATCGCTACCGTGACGTCTTCACCCTTGAAGGCGTCGCGCGCGAAGACGGTCTGGCCGTCGATCTGAAGCAGGCCGTAGCCGCCATTGACGGCGCGCAGGACCTTGCCTTTGAGCAGTTCGCCGGTCACTCGATTTCCGCCAAAAGGATGCGTGGCACACCGAAGTGTTGCAGGATCTTTCGTCGCACGGATTCTCCGATCAGGTTTTCGTAAACGTTCGCGGGCATGCGCGATTTGTAGGCGGCGGTGGCGGCGCGGGTCTCTTCTTCGAGAGCCTTGAGCGTGGTCAGTCCAAGTGCGGTGGTCGCGGCTTCCACCAGCCTATCTTCGATTTCGGTGAGAGCCTTGTCCGCATCGTAGGCCTTATCGCTGTCCAGGGCCGTCACGACGTCGAGCAAGGCTCTTCGGGCGGACAGAAGTGGCTGCGCGATCTGAGGCGAAGCAGGCAAAGCGCCCAAGGTGGCTTCGAACTTCTCGATGGCGGTGGCAAGTCCGCGACGGCTTGGGCCTTCGACGTGAAGAGCCCGTCGATAGCGGTCCACCGCAGCATCGATCTGGTCTTCGCAGTAGGAAAGCGAACGAATCTTCTGCTTGCGCGCGAAGGAATGGGCGTGGGCATCGAACGCATCGGTGATGCCGCGCAACACCACGCGCATGGGGATGCGCTTCTTCCAAAGCTTCGCCAGGTAAACCCAGTCGGCGTTAGAGATAAAGAGAGGGTCGCCGCGTCGCTGGACGAACGCGCGCTCGATGTCGCGGAAGTAGGTGATGTCTTCGTCGAGAACCTCTGTGGCCGTCATCTACGGAGCCACCACGCGCAGCTGACGGACTTCGCCGGAGACGAGGGAGCGGACGACGCCGCCTTCATCGCGCACCACGAGTTGTCCCAGCGGATTCACATCGAGCAATGTGACCCGCCGTTCCACGCCGCCGTCGAGCAGGGTGACTTCCTCGCCCCACCACGGAACGGACACGGCCTTCCATCCTTCAACGATGTCGCGACCCGCGGCCTCGCTGCAGATCATGGAAAGAACGCGTGAGGCGATGTCTGCGACCAGGGCCGGTCGATCGACGGCGGCGGCGTGTTCGCTTACTGCGGTGGCCTTGAGTTCGGCGTTGAGACGGGCGGATCCGTCATCGACGTTGATGCCGATGCCGATAAAGACGCGCGCCATTGAACCAAGCAGGCTGGATTCGCAGAGGATGCCGCAGGCCTTGAGCCCGTGGATCAAAACGTCATTGGGCCACTTCACCGACGCGGTGATGCCGAGGCCGCGGAGGGCGGCGGTCACCGCTGCGCCCACCCCGAGCGGCAGCACGCCGAGGCGATCAACCGGAACGCCGGCAAGCGTCAGCGTCATCGAGATTGAGCCTTGCGGTGAGAGCCAGACGTTGCCGCCGCGCCCCCGACCCTTCGTCTGCTCTTCCGCAATGACGAGACAGGCCCAAGCGCCGCCGCCCTCCGACGCAGAGCCGACCAGCGCTCGGGCATCATCGTTCGTGGAGCCGGTGGTCGCATGATGGGCGACGTGAAGTTCTGTGACTCCGGCCGCGGTCAGCGCCCGCTCATAGTCGGCGAGGCCGAGAATCAAATCAAACCTTGTCGGGCACGGGCAAAAGCTCAATGGCCGTCACCAGAGTCGCGATGTCGAAGTTCGTATCGTCCGCAATGGCGGTGGCTTTGAGGCTGAGCACGCGCGTAGCGGCAAGCAGATCGTCCTGGCACTTCGCGACCGTGTCGAGGACGCGCTGAGGCGCCGCGACGGTCAACGACGCCACATGACGACCGACGGTTCCGCCAGCCTGAGTCTTCGCGCGATTGATCGCGCCGAGAGCGCTCTTCGCCAACTCGTAGACATCGGAGTGCGCCGAGCTGGCGCCGAACGAAGCGAACTCACTCGCCATTGGCCACGCTTCGAGATGAATCGATTTCTTCGTTTCGCCGGCGAAGTCCCAGCTCCACGCCTCCTCCGTGACGTAGGGAACGTAAGGGGCGAGCAGACGCAGCAGGATGTTGAGTCCCTTGCGCAGCGCGGCCACGGCCGACGCGCGGCCCGCCGCATCCGACTCGCTGCGAGCGCGTCCCTTCACAAGTTCAAGATAGGTGTCGGTGAAGCTGTCCCAGAAGAACCGTTCGATCCCGTCGAGCGCTTGGGCGTAGTCCATGGTTTCGAGATGACCGGTGGCTTTCGCGACGGCTCCCTGAAGCTGATGAAGGAAACCGAGATCTAACGGATGCGTGATGACGCCTTCGGGCGCCTCCTGTCCAAGGACATAGCGCGTTGCGTTGTAGACCTTGTTGACCAGACGACGGCCGACCTTCAGCACCTTCTCGTCGAAGGCCGTATCGACACCCAGACGCGCGGCGAGCGACCAATAGCGTACTGCGTCCGAACCGTACTGATCGAGCAGATGCATGGGTGTCACCACATTGCCCTTGCTCTTCGACATCTTCTTGCGATCAGGATCGAGCACCCAGCCGGAGATGGCGACGCGTTTCCACGGAATGGTGCCTTCATGAAGCCACGCCTTGGCGATCGTATAGAACGCCCAGGTGCGGATGATCTCGTGGCTCTGGGGGCGCACGTCCATGGGGAAGAGCTTCTTGTGGCGTTCCGGATTTTCGGTCCAGCCGCTGACGATCTGCGGCGACAGCGATGATGTGAACCAGGTATCGAAGACGTCAGCGTCGGCGGTGAAGCCATTCGGCTGATCGCGTTGTGCCTCCGTGAAGCCCGTCGGCAGGTCGACCGTCGGATCGATGGGGAGGCGCTTAGCCTCGGGAAGCATGGGTGAGTTGAAGTCGGTCTCGCCGGCAGCGCCGACTTTGTACCAGACGGGGATGGGCACGCCGAAGTAACGCTGACGCGAGATGCACCAATCGATCTGGAGGTTCTCGGTCCAGTTCTTGAAGCGCATGCGCATGAAGTCGGGGTGCCACTCGATCCTGTCGCCCATCTCGATCAGCTTGTCGCGTTGATTGAGCAGGCGCACGAACCACTGACGCGACGACACGAACTCGAGCGGACGGTC